>NZ_JAEQCE010000196.1:0-1988 GCF_020738665.1 Microcoleus sp. PH2017_08_TRC_O_A | reverse complement strand
AGCATCCCACTTACAGAAGTCACAACCACTTATGTCAGATTTTTTGGTTCCTACTCTTCTAGGATAACTGGGGTTATATTTAATTGCAAGCCCCTAACTTCTGGCAGGCAAGTCTGTCTGGTGCGTACTTGAGTGGTCTCTCCTTAGAAAGTATTAACTTAGAAAATGCCTATTTGACAGGTGTTCATCTATTTGAATGCCGTATTGATAACAGTAATTTAGCAGATGCTAATTTGAGGGGGGCCTATCTGCTACAGGTTTTAATCACAAATACTGACTTTCGCAGAGCCGATTTCAGTGGGAGCAAACTAGAAGATGTTTCTATGGAAAATGTTAACCTGAGTAATGCTTGCCTTATAGGTGCAGAAGGGATTGTTATACGTGGGATAATAAGTCTACGGCTAGAACGGATTAATTTCAACAATGCCACAATGCCAGATGGAACAATCTTTAGTAGTTGTTAGTACAAAATAACAGGTATTGAACATTTACTAAATTAGTGCCAGCCTAGTCACGGAAATTTAGGTAGCCAATCACAATGCTCTTGTGCCATACCAAGTAATGAATCTATTTCCACTTAGCTCCTAAGTGTCTGCACAAGAGCTAGTCAAGATTGGATAGAAGGTCAAGACCGGTAAGACGTTTAAGATCGACAGTCGTAACAGTCCAGGTTTGCCAATCTCTCCACTGAGCCAAGCTTGTTATAGGAGAACGATGTTCCGACGATGGCAACAAACCATTTAGCGGATGCGGTATTGGGGTCGAAAAATCGGTTGGTGCTGGTCTATTAGGCGTTATTACAGAGATAACATTTGTGTTGGCTGCTGTGATATCATTTATGCCTAAACCCGGGTGATCCAAGACCAAGATATTTTTCCAAGTATAATCAGGAACATTGATCATTTTATCGTTAATTGTTCCTAATGTTCCATATCCACCAGCAGTAATGTAAAGTTCTTTACCTTCTAATGCTAACTGGTAGCAATATTCTTCAAGGTTTCGCCACGCGGTACTACTAACATTATTTCCAGGGTATTGCGGAAGTGCATTCGTCATAAGAAATGTAGACAACATATCCTTCTTATCTCGGTTTCGTTGTTCGGAAGTTGCCATGTGACCGCGGTCGTAGAGGTTGTTTGGATAGCCTTTGTAATCCTCACTTGTAACTAGCGGACTAAAAGGAATAGGTAAGGTTTCATCGGACTTGAATACACCGCTTCTTGTTAACTCACCCAGCCAGGAACGGTTTAATTGCCAAGTTACCCATTTGGGATTTTTAGAGTTGTTATCGTAAGACACTGTATATTGTGGCTTCTCTAATAGGTAGTTGTTTTGTTGGGCAGGGTCACGGCGAGCTTCTTCTCCATTGTAAGCAGGATTACCGAATTTGAGGTGAGTGCTTTTAAAGAAGACATCATCTAAGAAAACTTCACCACCATTTAATTCAAACTTTAGTGTAGCTGATTTTCCTCGCAGGTCTTGGGGTATCTCATCTATATGAAATGTTTCAAATCCTGTAGTACCAAAGCCAATCCTGAATCGATCTGAGGGGTAAGAAGTTTGTGAGCTGGAATTTTTATTTTCTGCTGCACTTAGAACAATAACTCCAATAGGTTGATATTCGTCGTACCCTGGTGCATCTCCTTTGATAGAGACCTTAAGTTCTCCGTTATTGAGTTGAGGAACATGAAGGTTAAAACGTAATGTTCCCCAGTCAGGCACGACAAAGCGATTGTGTGTGATGCTATCTCCCGATGTTAATTTCAAGGCATTGTTAGGTTCAGTAATGCCCAACTGTTCCAGGTAATTTAGTGATAAGTTAGCTCCCTTCTCATTCTTGATGGTACGAGGTTCGTTAAGTGCGGGAATATCCCTCCAATCAACTAACCTACTTGTCGGCGACGCAATATTTGACGTACCGCCGTGAAAAGACCAGCCCGGAATCGCATTACTAATAGCATTTCGGAACAAACTACGCGGATTAAAGA
>NZ_JAEQCE010000051.1:6076-61648 GCF_020738665.1 Microcoleus sp. PH2017_08_TRC_O_A | reverse complement strand
GCAAATAGTCTCGTGCGATCGCCCGAGTTGCGGACAAAGCTACCCAAATAGTCAAGGATGGGTAGCTTTGTCCATAAATTAAGTTACAGTTTCAAACCCGCCGAGTTGTTCGCGAGTTTCTGCAAACGGGCCATCGGTAACAAGCTGTTTGCCGTCGCGCACCCGGACGCTAGTCGCCGTCGCTACAGGGTGCAGCGGGGCTGCCGACAAAAACTGCCCTTTTGCATGGAGTTCTTGTGCAAGCTGTGTGGATTTTCCATAACAATGTTCGCGATCGGTCTGGTTCATGGCGTTTTCTTCCATGTAAATCAGCAGCAAATATTTCATCGGTTTGTCTCCGTTGTTTCCCTGTATCAGTAAGGAATGAAATTTTAATTATTGTGGGATGGGCGTCCCGCCCGTCCAGAAAAGACGGGCGGGACGCCCATCCCACTTTCTTTGTGTAAGTTATTAAATTTTCGTTCCTAAGTCGAACGACGATCGCTCAAATCGACACCTCGCCAAAAAATTTTGCTCGTCAGGTTACTTCCGCTTTTCATCGT
Source organism: Microcoleus sp. PH2017_08_TRC_O_A (assembly GCF_020738665.1). Lineage (NCBI taxonomy): Bacteria > Bacillati > Cyanobacteriota > Cyanophyceae > Oscillatoriales > Microcoleaceae > Microcoleus > Microcoleus sp. PH2017_08_TRC_O_A. The sequence goes on along the minus strand of NZ_JAEQCE010000051.1, from coordinate 61,106 downwards.
CCTGTATTCATCTCTCTCTTCTCTCCCTCTGCGTCCTCTGTGTCCTCTGCGGTAAATCATTCCGATACCACCGGAATTGATATCAGGTTAGGATCTTGATTGACCTCCGTTGTTTGTCTGTGTAAGTAAGTCGAAGGGCGATCGCTCAAATCGACACCTCGCCAAAAATTTTTCTCATCAGGTTGTGATGCCAAACGCAAAACCAGACGTAACCCAAGCCATTGACTCCGTTTATCGATCGGACTGGGGTCGGATCGTCGCCACATTGATCGGACTGGTTGGAGATTTCGACGTAGCCGAAGAGGCGGCGCAGGAAGCCTTTACGGCTGCACTGAAGCAGTGGCAGACTGCCGGAATCCCCGATCTCCCGCGCGCGTGGCTGATTAAAACAGCTCGATTTAAGGCGATCGATCGCCTCAGACGGCGGACGCGACTCGCCGAAAAACTTGAAGTGTATGCTGCCTCTGAGTCGATCGAAACTATCGAAGAAATCGATGACGATATCGGCGAAATCCCCGACGAGCGATTGCGGTTGATTTTCACCTGCTGTCACCCCGCGCTGGCGATCGAGGCTCAGGTTGCTTTGACGCTGCGTTTGCTGGGTGGCCTGGAGACGGATGAAATCGCACGGGCGTTTCTCGTACCCACGGCAACGATGGCGCAGCGGCTGGTACGCGCCAAGCGCAAGATTCGTGACGCGGGCATTCCCTACACAGTGCCGGAGACGAAGGATTTGCCCGATCGCGTGGAAGCGGTGCTAACGGCGATCTATTTGATCTTTAACGAAGGTTATGCGGCGACGCATGGCGAGACAATAGTGAGAGCGGATCTCTGCGCCGAAGCGATCCGGCTGGGGCGACTGGTGAGGATGTTGATGGCACCGCAACCGCCAGCGGAAGTGACTGCTCTGGTGGCTCTGATGTTGCTGCACGACTCGCGGTGCGATGCGCGTCTGGATGAGTCTGGCGACCTGATCCTGCTGGAAGAGCAAGATCGCAGTCGCTGGAACAGGGCACAGATTGTCGAGGCGCTGCCGCTGGTTGAGGAAGCATTCCGTGGCGGGATCGGGCCGTTTGCTTTGCAAGCTGCGATCGCAGCCGTGCATTGTCGGGCGGTGCGGGCCCAAGAGACAAACTGGCAGCAGATTGTTCAGCTTTATAATCTGCTCGAACGCTTACAGCCATCGCCAATTGTGTCGCTGAATCGGGCGGTGGCGATCGCAATGGTAGATGGGCCGCCAACTGCGATCGCGCTTCTGGATGCGATCGGTCCCGAACTCGATGGCTATCACCTGTTTCACGCTGCGCGGGCCGATTTGTTGCGCCGTATGGGAGCATCAGCAGAAGCGGCACAGAGCTATGAGAGAGCACTGGCGCTAGTTACGAATGATAGCGAACGCCGTTTTCTCGATCGGCGGTTGCGCGAAGTCCAGCAATCCTAAAATCCTGATTGAGGTACACGGGTGATCGATGAAATGACTCGATCGAGCGAAGTCACCACGTCGGACTCCCGACTGTTGCTAAGGAATGACAATTCAATATACGAGCAATTGCACATATGTTTGATTGATTGCTCGACCGCAGATGATAGGCAGATGAACACAGATAAACGCAGATAATTTCAAGAAGTGAGAGCTTGGAAATGCAATTAATTAGTCGCCTATTCATGCACTATTGATATGAACTTGTGTTATACATTTGTCAACGCTCTTCTGAAACCTAACAGCAAGAATCAGTAGCGGCAGCACCTTCACCAAAAATTGATTCAATCTACCGCATTTGAATTCTTTGGTGGCGGCATTTGGTCAAATTTAGGCAAATCTGGATTCATATAATCCCACGGTTGGGCACTAGCTGCGTAAACATCTATTGTCGGCCCAAACCAGCTCGGCTCGTCAAGACTGCCTGCCATGATGCCCATGAGTTCAGGATTTGGTGGTTTACTAAATAATCGCGCACCACAGTTGGGACAAAATCCACGACCGACAATTCCCCCACTATCGCCCGTAACATCATAGTATTTGACATCACCTGCGATCGCAACTGCATTTCGAGGAACCAGCATCGCAGCAGCATATGCAGTACCTGTCGCTTTTTGGCAATCGCGACAGTGGCAATTCCCCATCACAATTGGTTCTGCTGAACATTCGTAGCGGATATTTCCGCACATACAACCGCCAGTAAAAGGTGTTTTCATGAAAGTATCTCCTAATCCTTATCAGTTATTATGTTAACTTTCTGAATGTGTTTCGTTCCAGGATTTGCTCTGGGCGGTATAGGAATAACGGCAGTTAAAATTAGCCGTAGGGTGCGTCGCCATCGACAATCTCTCAAGTAAAATGGAAAATTTTATAGCGACGCACCTCCCACATGGGGTTAAATAACAAACATTTTTTGTAGCCAGACTTGAGAGCAATTATCGAACAGCGAGTACAATAGAAACGAGACGAGTTGGGTTTATATCATGGAGCCACCAGCGACTCATCAACCTGAAGCAAGTAGCTTGCACAATTTATCTAGCCAAAGCCTGGGTTGGAAGCATATTTTGGTCGAGCAATTCTATGAACCTCCGGGTGAGTGCAACTATGATGGCGGTGATGAACATACAATTAATTTGTCCCTTGCACCTCGTCCAGTCCGTTTGCTGCAAATCCAGGGAGAAAAAACCTATGCAGGGCTTTACAGGAAAGGTGATATTTCCATCACGCCTGCAAGGATGCCGTTGTTTGCGCGTTGGGATAGTGACGATCGCTATTTGCAGATTAAAATTGCGTCTGGTTTCATTGAAAGTGTTGCCAGAGAAGCTTTTGACATGAATCCAGATCGCCAGGAATTGCTGCCGGAATTTCGGATGCGCGATCGACAAATTGAGTCGATCAGCTTTATGCTACTTTCAGAACTGCAACAGCAAAATTTAGGCCCAAATCTCTATATCGAGTCGGTGTCAAATATCCTAGCAGTGCATTTGCTCAGACAATACTTTACTACCAAACCTCGCCTGACAATTTACGAGGGCGGTTTACCTCAGCGTCAATTGTTGCAAGTCTTGGAATACATAAACGAACATCTAAGTCAAGACATTAAGCTCGCTGATTTGGCTGCGTTCCTGGGGATGAGTCAGTTTCATTTTAGCCATATGTTTAAAGTGGCGATGGGAATAGCTCCCTATCAGTATCTGCTTCAACAACGGATCGAACGGGCGAAGGAGTTGTTACAGCAAAAAGAGCGATCGATCGCGGAAATTGCCTTAGAATGTGGGTTCAACAGCCACAGCCATTTGAGCAAACAGTTTCGGCAGTTGACGGGGATGACTCCTACAGCTTATAGAGATCGTTAAACAAGATTGCATAAATATTTGATTAATAAATGAACCGCAGATTAAAGGCAGATAAACACAAATAAATGTAGATAATTTCTAGATTAGTTGGGAATGAATGGAAGATGTCCACTGTTAGCTTGCAACTTGACATTACCAACTGATAATCAGCGGCAATCCCGGTCGAAAATCTACTTGTTTACCATGCACTTCTCCATCAAAGCCTAGCTCCAGAAAATACTCGGTTCCTTTCCTTAACTTGACCTGATTTGTATCAATTACTGCTTGCAGTTCTGGTGACGGATTATTCGCAGCAGGACTTACTAATTCTACACGAGTAATTTCGCGGAAACCAACACCGTGATTCAGGGGCTGTAATTTCTCAGTAGAGGATGAATCTGGACGTTTTCCCCAGGGAGTTTGAAACAGCATCGGCTCAGTTAAATTATCACTATTTGTGGCTACCGCGATGCTGATTGTTTCAGGTAAATAGGGCGGATGATAGGCCCAACTAGAAAATGCTACTGTGTCCTCAGAACCTGTGGTTGAACGCAAACAGATGCCGAAGGGACAGGCGCCATTATTGCGATTTGTCGATCGCTCCCACAGACGAGTCCGATAAATAGGCTCAGATTGCGCCTCCTCTGGATCGCGCACCCACAACAGTTCCAACATCGCGTTATGGAAAAAGAAACAGCGATTGGTTGTACCTTGTCCAACGTGAATGCGAGACGAACCCTCGACTAAACCGAGGGATGAAAGGCGATCGGCTTCCGGGGCACCAATATCAGTTAAGATGAAGAGATGGTCGAATTCAAATGCCATATTTTTTTAGCTATAAAACGATGAAATTAGAAGATATCATCTGTAGGGAAACGGCATTGCCGTGTCCGGCGGGGAGTTATGCACATAACAGATAATTTCTCTATAATTAATGACTGTAGCAAAATTTTTTCAAATTGGCATTATCCCAAATCGGGGTTAGTTATCCCCTTTACTATCTGGCGTGGTGCGTCGCTACTTAAATCGTTGTCAATAGCTAGAATTGTCGATGGCGACGCACCCTACGAATAATATTGACATCAAGGGGATGTTTACCCAGATTTGGCATTAATTGCACTCAACTACAGTCCTGGATGCACCACCATCAAAGAAACCGGGTTTTTTAGTCAATCTGTGGACTACAGCGAAGGATTTTCGTAAAAAACCCGGTTTCTGACCACCAGTGCGTAAGTGCTGAACTACTCTAACGGTAGAAACACGTCAGTAATCGCCTCAGATTCTGGTACATCTGGAAAAAGACTGACTCTCTCAAAATATAGTGGAAAGTCTCGGAGTTCTTCACCGCTTTGCGGCAACCATTCGGAGTAAAGATATCTTACTGCTGCACCAAGATTGTCGTTAGAACCAGTATACCGCAGTACGGCACAACGACCTCCAGGGATAATTTTTCTCATCACCCCGAATGAGTTATTTATAATATTACGATCCGTGGCTGCACAAATATCCAGGCGATAGTCTTCCGGCGCGGTTTCGGCTGGATTGTCGTAGACAATGTTAAAAGTTTTGCTCACCTTGGGAGGCAGATTATTTTGCTGGCGCCACTCGATGAATTTGCGGACAGAATTGCCGATTAGTTGCGGATCTCCCCGATGTTCGAGGGCTGCAACTTTTGTTTCTGGGAAGATGACGATTTTGACTTGTTCGGCGGATGTATCGGATTTCATGTGTTGGTTCCTCAGTTCGCTTAATTGTTGGTAAGTGGCGTGCCAATTTTCCCATTGCGGCTGCTTTCTGAATTCAGAAGGAGTTTGTGCTATGCTCTTTTTGAATGCACGAGCAAAGGCTTCAGGGCTTTCGTAGCCACTCGTGAGGGCGATATCGACGATTGGGCGATCGCGAAATGCGAGCTGATAAGAGGCGCGCTTCAAGCGATTTAACTGGACGTATTTGTAGACGCCGATTCCTAAAAACTCAGAAAATTGTCGGTGAAAATGATATTTTGAGAACGCAGCAACAATACTGAGTTTATCTACACTGAGATTTTCTTCAAGATTGGCATCAATGTATTCAAGTAATTTCAAAAATCTACAGCGATAGGCATCAAAAGCTTTTACATTCACAAAATATCCTCCTTGGCTATCTCAAGGTTATCTCTTGAGACCAACTAAAGCCTGACAGAAGTTGCTGAATTTGCGGTGCAGATGAAATTCGATCCGCAGTAAACAAAAATACTTAAGCAGGGGTTTGTATCGATTGATATGGCTGGATCAAAATTTCAGCCGGCACCCCGAGTTCTTGATGCAACTTCCGAATTATGTCCAATGTTAGGAACGAAAATTTAATAACTTACACTCTTGAAAGTGGGATGGGCCAGAAGAGCCCCTTCTTTCTGGACGGGCGGGACGCCCATCCCACAAGAATAATAAAAATTGTCAGTTATATCTGCGTTAATCTGTGTCTATCTGCCTGACATCTGCGGTTGTTCTATTAATCAAAGATTTACGTCATCTTGCCTAGTGTTTATAATAACGCGATCGCAAAATGGTATCAAGAATTAGTCCACAATATCTGATGTTAGCTGGTGAGTGCGATCGACTATTTGACCAATTCTCGATCGCATTTCAAGTCTTTTTTGCGGGGAAACCATCAAATCTTGCCCAATCTCAAATCTCAAATCTCAAATCTACAACAGAGGAACCATCCGCCCGCATCCAGCAGTCTCAGCATCCAGTTACCGCCAATTCTGCTAGAGTCAGGTGAGAGACATTCCGTGCATCTTGCAGAGACAAGGGTTCCTGGTCTTTGCCCCAAAAGCAGTAAAATCCCATCAGCTTGTGACCTGCAACCCGATCGGCAGTAACTTAAACATTAAGGTAATTTGAAATCATCCCCTAAAGTTCCCCTAAGCCTTGACATCCGACCTACACTCTGTAAATTAGACACTCTAACTGCGCCGCCATCCATATATAAAAAGATGCCATGTCAACTTTAGTTATCGTCGAATCTCCCACCAAAGCCCGTACCATTCGTAACTTCCTGCCCTCTACGTACCGGGTAGAGGCATCTATGGGCCACGTCCGAGACCTCCCATCCTCCGCCGAAGAAATACCAGAAGCCGTTAAAGGTGAAAAATGGGCGCAACTCGGCGTCAACGTGGAGGCAGATTTTGAACCGCTTTACGTCATCCCCAAAGATAAAAAGAAAATTGTTAAAGAACTCAAAGATGCGCTAAAAGACGCCACAGAACTGATTCTAGCCACTGACGAAGACCGGGAAGGCGAAAGCATTTCCTGGCATTTGCTGCAAATCCTCAAACCCAAAGTTCCCATCAAGCGGATGGTGTTTCACGAAATCACCCGCGAAGCTATCCGCGACGCCCTAACTCACTGCCGCGATATCGACAATCGAGTGGTACAGGCCCAGGAAACTCGCCGAATTCTCGATCGACTCGTCGGATACACCCTCTCTCCGCTACTGTGGAAGAAAATCGCCTGGGGTTTGTCCGCAGGGCGAGTCCAGTCAGTCGCAGTACGGCTGTTGGTACGCCGGGAACGGGAACGCCGCGCTTTCCGCCAAGGTAGCTACTGGGATTTGAAAGCAACTTTGGAAAAAAGCAAAATTTCCTTTGATGCCAAACTCGTGACAGTCGGGAATGTAAAAGTTGCCAACGGTAGCGATTTCGATGAAAATACCGGACAGATTACCGCAGGCCGCCGCGTACTTTTGCTGAACGAAGAACAGGCGCGGGCTTTACTCGCACGCATTCAAAACAAACCCTGGACTGTCGGTAATATCGAAGAACGGCCAGTCACCCGCAAACCGTCGCCACCGTTTACGACCTCGACTTTACAGCAGGAGGCTAACCGCAAGCTGAGACTGGGTGCGCGGGAAACCATGCGAATTGCCCAAAGTTTGTACGAACGCGGTTTTATCACCTATATGCGGACGGATTCGGTACATTTGTCCGAACAGGCGATTACGGCCGCCCGCAGTTGCGTGCAAGAACTGTACGGTAGCGAATACCTCAGCCCCCAACCGCGCAAATACACGACGAAAAGCAAAGGTGCCCAGGAAGCCCACGAAGCTATTCGCCCCGCCGGCAGCACTTTTCGGACGCCGCAGCAAACGGGATTGGATGGGATTGATTTCCGCCTCTACGATTTGATTTGGAAGCGGACAGTGGCTTCTCAAATGGCAGATTCGCGCCAAACTCACGTCACGGTATTAACTCAGGTGGAAGATGCCGGTTTCCGTTCCAGCGGGAAACGCATTGATTTTCCGGGCTTTTTGCGCGCTTATGTGGAAGGTTCCGATGACCCGAATGCGGCGCTGGAAGACCAGGAGGTGATTTTGCCGGCGCTGAAGGTGGGGGATAAGCCTAATTGCAAGGATGTAGAGGCTGTGGGACACGAAACTCAACCTCCCGCCCGCTACACGGAGGCTTCTCTGGTGAAGATGTTGGAAAGTGAGGGTGTGGGCCGTCCGAGTACCTATGCGAGTATTATCGGTACAATTGTCGATCGAGGATACGCGAAATTAATAGCTAACGCGCTAATTCCGACCTTCACCGCTTTCGCCGTCACGACTTTATTAGAAACACATTTCCCCGACTTAGTAGACACGGGTTTTACTTCCCGCATGGAACAAACCCTCGATGAAATTGCCACCGGCGAGGCGAAATGGCTGCCGTATTTGCAAAAGTTTTATACAGGGGAAACGGGACTCGCAACCCAAGTTAAGGAACAGGAAAGTCAGATTGACGCGAAAGTTGCTCGAACTGTGGTATTGGAGAATATCACGGCAAAAGTTTGCATCGGTAAATACGGCGCTTACCTCGAATCTGAAAACGAAGAAGGCCAGGTGAAAGCATCGATTCCCCAGGATTTGACTCCGGCAGATTTAGACCCGGAAAAAGTGGAGTTTCTGTTAAAGCAAAAGACGGAAGGGCCAGAAAAATTAGGTCTGCACCCGGACACTGGGGAACCGATTTATGTGCTGATTGGCAATTACGGCCCCTATGTTCAGTTGGGGGATGTTTCGGAAACGAACAAGAAACCGAAGCGTTCTTCTTTACCGAAGGGGACGGATAAGGATAGTGTGACGGTTGATATGGCGGTGAGTTTGTTGACTCTACCTCGGTTGTTGGGCACTCACCCGGATACGGGGGCGAAGGTGCAGGCTAATTTGGGGATGTACGGCCCTTATGTGGTACACGACCAGGGTAAGGTTGGTAAGGATTATCGATCGATCAAGGTTCCTGATGATGTTTTGACTATAACGCTCGATCGGGCTTTAGAGTTATTATCGCAACCGAAAGCCGTGCGCGGCAGCAAATCAACGACACCATTGAAGGAATTGGGCGCGCATCCAGAATCGGGAGAGCTCATCAATGTTTACGACGGCCGCTACGGCCCCTACGTCAAACATGGGGATATCAATGCTTCTTTGGCTAAGGATGAATCTCTGGAGAATTTCACCTTACAAAAAGCACTGGATTTGTTAGCAGCGAAGGAAGCTGCGGGCGGCGGTAAATCTAGCAAGTCGAAGAAGTCAACTAAGACTACTGCGGCGAAGTCGGAAACTGCTGAGAAGAAAACGACTACTGCGAAGAAAACCACTGCGGCGAAATCGGAAACGGCGGCGAAGAAAACTACTGCGGCAAAGTCGGAAACCGCTGCGAAGAAAACCACTGCTAAGAAGGCGACGACTGCTACGGCGAGTAAGAAGAAAACAGAGTGAAATTAGTAAGGAGACGTTGAAATTAGTAAGGACACAGCAGTGCTGTGTCCCTACAAAACTCACGGATTTCTTTTGGATGATGCGTTATCGAAGAAATAGAAACTTTTTGGCTGCTGTATTGCACGAGCAAAATAAAAGGATGGAGAGATTTCAGGGTGAAGATTCCAAAAGATGCGGTCATCCCAGACGATAAGATAACTGGTTATCTGCTGGTACACAAAGCCAGAAATGATAAGTCAAAATTCTTGGCACGGGCTGGATTTACCTCAGAAAACCCAGAAGCGCTGAAAGCAGCCATCCAGTCAGTTGTGGGAGTAGGTGAGGCGATTGAAGAGAGGAATAACGAGTATGGAATCTTTTATCGAGTTGTAGGAGAACTCGTTGGTACAAATGGTATAAACCTATCTGTCGTTACAATTTGGCTGCAACGACGGATTGATGGAAAATTTCAGTTTGTGACGCTACAACCTTTTAAGGAGAATTAAGATGATTCTAAAGCTATATCAGGAAGTTGCTTTAACTCGTGACTTACCAGAATATCAACTCAGAGCAGGAGATATTGCCACATTGGTTGATTTTGTTCCTCATCCTAGTGGTGGTGAAGAAGGCTGTCTGTTGGAAGTATTTAATGCTGTTGGTGAGTCTCTTACAGTTATAGCCGTCCCTATCTCTACTGTAGAAGTTCTCCGCCCTGATGAAATCTTAACTGTTCGTTCTTTGGCAACAGCAGGTTAATATTGATTCACATCCAGGTTGTAGAAACCGTGGCATCGGAACATTTTGTTTTAATGATATGATCAAGACTATCCATGTAGTAATTCGAGTAATTGAATCACCATGATATCTGAACTTATGGTACAACCTTCTTACTGGATAGATAGCGAGATTTCGATGCAGAAAGTCAGAAATCTTTACTTATTCAAATTTACGGAAAACCTGCAAGCCAGATTGGAAGAATTAGCCGAGAGAAAAAAGGCTAATCTTTTAACTTCAGAAGAGGTTGTAGAATTAGCAAGTTTACTCGAACTCGATCGAATTTTTACCTTAATTAACGCTAAAGTTATAGCAGCCTCATGTCATTTAGACACTTAATTAATTAGCAGTGCCAATCAAAAATAGGTTAAGGCTTGACAGGCAGTGGAACAGAATACCCCTCTCCTAATATATGTGCGACAAACTTAGTTCGAGCGTAGAAAGCACGAGAGGTGCTGCCATGCCCTTGCCCCTTAGTTCTTGGCTGCACAAGTTTGCCCATTTTTCCACTAAGACTTGAAAACCCTTGAGTTATAATTGTTTCCCGAACAAGGTTGTAGTCTGCTTTCACTTGCTCGTAAATTGTAGGATTATCAAGATCGAAGGAAGCTACTGAATGCACAAAAGAACAATTATCTGCTTGGCTCTCAAATACCCGTGCAACAACAACCATTTTCTGTAGTTTGTTGAAGAGATGGCTTTCCTCAAATTCTTTGTTTTCCACCTCTACTGGATCTATCATCGTGATTGCCATCGTTTCTTTGACTCTGAGTTCTCCTGTTCGTTTACGTATTAGTGGAACTAGCTTTAGCTCCCAACTACCAAAATTAGGCGATCGAGATGAGTTAAGGGCTAATCCCAAGTAGCGTTCAATTGTATGCCCAGCCCAACCCTTGTTTTTCTTATCTTCTTTACTCCAAACCGTTATACGGTATTGATCTGCTAGTTGTCGAAGATCTTGACCTACCAATGTAGTGAGTCTTGTAATTGCCTCTACTCTCTCCATAGATAACCTTACTTAAATGCCACTGGTAACTCTACTTGACTGGGATTAATTAAACCGAAGTTATCCCCGGTCGGGGTACTTCCGGTTAAGCGTTTAATCGAGAGTTCAACATGACCCGCATCTGCTTCACAACCAATAAATTTTCGCCCTAATGATAAAGCTGCAACTCCAGTTGTGGAAGAACCGGAAAAAGGATCAAAAACTAGATCGTCTGGGTTTGTGCTTGCTCGAAGGCAACGCGCAACAAGTTCAATAGGTTTTTGTGTCGGATGCTTACCATAGAGTTTTTCATGTTTGCCAGGAGTAGACATTCGCCAAACATTCTTCATCTGTTTGTCGCCATTCTCAGCCTTCATTTCCTCATAATTGAATGTGTAACGTTCTTTTCCTTTACGTGCTTTTGTTGCCCATAGTATTAGTTCTGTTGAATGAGTGAAACAGCGGCACCCCAGATTTGGAGGTGGAGCAGGTTTTTCCCAAATAATGTCATTGAGAATACGAAAGCCAAGCTGCTGCATAGCAAATCCGACTGATGGATACACATGGAGAGTACCCGTTACCCAGATGGTACCAGTTGGTTTAAGAAGCCGATAACAAGCAGCCAACCATGCTTTGTTAAATTCATGGTCTAGTTCAACACCTTGACTGCGATCCCATTCCCCCTTGTTTACCTTGACCATACGACCAGCAACGCAGGTAATACCATCATTGGAAAGGTTGTAAGGCGGATCCGTCCAGATGCAGTCTACGCTTTCAGCAGGCAGCAAAGCCATGAGTTCCAAAGTATCGCCATGATAAAGGTGAGACAGTCCATCATGCGATCGCCAAACTAGCTCCGGCTTTACCTGTTCAAGTTGTACTTGTGAAGTCATAAGGCTTGTTTACTGCTTGGTTGATAGTCCAAAAGCACAATCTAGATTTTAGATTGGATTTGAAAGTTTATCACAAATTTCGATCGCCCAAGATCGATCGCACAAACCCACCCTATCCCTACCTCGCGTTGGTTTAAAATCTCCTCAGCCACCAAAAAGACGATATGCGCGATCGACCAAACGAAAAAACTGCGGTAATCCAGAAATAGAAAGCATACTATACCGTAAATTGCCCACACTGGAAAATATTCATCGTTTTCTGGGTAAAAATTGACCCATATCTAAACCATGAACTATATTAAAGACATGGATGCAGCAGACATGATCTAATCATGACATCCCGTTACCCACGAGGGTCGAGGAATTCCGGTAAAGACGTTCTGAATACCAAGATTTATATTTTGGCGAAGGCTCATTAACGAGCCTTTGTTATTTTAGGGCTTCGGTTTTTGTAGATCGAACTTTTAATAAAATTTGAATTAAGGGCGATCCTCTTCGAGGGCTTCGCTAACGCATATTTCGAGATTTCGATAGAGGGCGATCGCATATTTTTGGCAAACCATTATGCAGTAGTATTAATTTGTCTCTCTTTATTTGCAAATCTTTCATGCGGCGGGATTCCATATTCTACAAACTGTTCGGACAAGCGCCCACTTTGCTGTTCGATCTACTAGCGACAACTCCAGCAAATGCTGCCAATTATCGCTTTGACTCGGTTGCAGTCAAAGAACCTAAGTTTGAAATTGACGGCGTATTTTTGCCCCCAGAATCTGAGGAACCGGGCATTGTCTATTTTTGTGAAGTTCAGTTTCAGAAAGACGAACAGCTTTACGAACGATTGTTTGGCGAATCGTTTTTATACTTTTACCGCAATCGCAGTCGGTACAGGGATTGGCAAGCTGTAGTGATTTATCCATCTCGCAGCGCCGAACAAAGCGATGTTTATCCTTATCGAGCTTTGCTCAACAGCAATCAAGTGCATCGGGTGTGCTTGGATGAGTTGGGGGATATTCGCGCTTTGCCTTTGGGAATTGCGCTGATGGTGTTGACGACTGTCGGGGAGACTCAAGCACCAGCAGAAGCAAGATATTTGCTGAGCCGAGTGCAGCAAGAAGTTCCACCAGCAGCAGGTCGTGACATAATAGACCTATTAGCTACTATTTTGTCGTACAAATTTACATCGTTGAGTCGAGCTGAGGTGGAATCGATGTTGGGAATTACATTACAGGAAACGAGATTCTATCAAGAAGCTAAGGCGGAAGGACGGCAGGAAGGACGGCAGGCAGAAGCCTGTGCCCTGATTGTTCGACTATTAACCCGTCGGTTACGGCAAGAAATTTCTGAGGAAATGCGATCGCGCCTTGCCAATCTGCCCTTGCTAGTCCTCGAAGATTTGAGTGAGGCGCTGTTGGATTTTGCTACTATGCCGGATTTGCAGGCTTGGTTGGAGGTGCAGCAGTCGGAAAGATAAGAATTTAGCGAGTTATGAGGGCTTCAATAGCTGATGCACCTTACTCGCTAAATTTCGTCAGCCTCATCTTGCTGTCGAATTGCTGACTCAATTTCATCTAGATAAGCTTCAGTATAAGCCCAAACATTTACTAAATCAGCAGCACTGAGATGGGGATAGCAATCTAGGATAAAAGCATCGGTAGCGCCGTCATTGCGATAGCTGGCGAGTAACCAAACGGGAATGCGAGTTTTGTCAATACAAGCATCACCGCCGATCGCACCGGGAGTTTTTGCGATCGGGCGGCCACTGTTTTTCAAACTCTGGGTTAAGATGCTGATGGCCTCAGCTTTGTCGATCGGCGTTAAGGCCAAAAGTTGTGCTTCTAATTCTGGGATTGTCATAGAATCTATTTGATTTATGAATGGCTCTGGACTTGAATTTTGTTATGAAATACTTGATTCTGTTGGCGGATGCCATCCAGCACTAACCCACTGACTCCTGACAGTAACAGCAATATTATTGTTGAGTTGTAGTGCTGTTACTGTTGCGCGACCGCAGTCTGTAAGTCCAATAATTTCTGTAGAGTCTTCACTCCAAGCAAAATATTGTGACCATTGTTGAGTGCGCGGATTAAACAACTTAACGCGCGTTTGCGTGACCGCATCTAATGCGTCAGTTTGGGTTCCTTTGTAATTATTGCACAGACTACAAGCCAGCCAGAGATTTTCTTCCTCGTCAGTACCGCCCGTCGCTTTAGGAATAATATGGTCAATTTCCAATATTCCCAGGACATACATTTGTAAACTGCGACAATAACCGCATCGATTTTGAGCTTGTGTGCGAACTCTGGCTCTAACTTGTTCAGAAATTGCCATTTTGATTATCCTTTTAATGGTTCGAGCAACCCGCGCCGCACAGCTTCATTTAAGGATTGAGCTTGTCGTAATAGTCTAGCTTCATAGATGTGGATTAATGCTTGCAATTCTTGATGTTCTACAGAGGTAATCGTACCGGACTGTTGGCGATCTAGCAATTCATTCAATCGTTGTTCTTGGACTGGTTGCAGCCGGAGTTGAGTCAGACTGATTACTTCAGAATCAGACAATTCTGATACTGGTTTAGTGGTTGGTAAAAGGAAAATTTCCAGAGTTTCTACTATAATCTCACTCACGCTGCGGTGGCGTTGCTGCGCTAGTAATTCTGCTTGGTGATAGACTTCATCTGGCAAATTCAGGGTGATTTGGGCGGTCATAGGTCGAATGGCTATGAAACGAATATTTATATTATGCCATATTTTACTATTTGATATTTTCCGGTGTATCTAAAATTGCGTCTGCCTCGTCATTTTCGCGGATAGCTATTTCAATTTCATCTGGAACAACTGCCGCATAAGCCCAGGCATTTGCTAAATCAGTAGCCGTTAGTGTGGGATAGTTATCTAAAAGTCGAGACTCGTTCATACCCAACCGACGAAAGCTCTCCAGCACCCAAACAGGAATGCGAGTCTGTCTGATACAAGCATCACCGCCACAGACACCGGGGGTTTTGCTAATTCCTTGCCAGGTGTTAGCTAAGTTTTGGGTTAATAATTGGATGATTTGAGCTTTCTCGGTTGGCGTTAAGGCCAAAAGTTGTGCTTCTAATTCTTTGATTGTCATAGAATCTATGGTGAAAAGTTTTTTCTTAACAGGTAGCATCAAGGCTCCCTTCAGATTCAATGTCGAACTTTTTCATTATAGCTCCACAATTAAAAATCTGCATATCTAATATAAATTATTCTCACCTCTACCTAGAGAAGTATATTTTTCATTGCTGGCTTTCACCCCTCACAACCTCCAGCTTTTCTGCCGCGATAATAGCTGACTTGTTACTCAAAAATTAACGTTGATTTAAAGTTTGATTTAGATAAAACTGGTATACAATTCAATTGTTTGCTTGAAAAATATGGAGTAAACATAAATTACGGACTCCGACAAAGAAACCGGGTTTTTTCCCGAATCTGCGGGTTGCAATCAAGTATTTTTGTAAAAAACCCGGTTTCTCGGCCTCGATCGAATTTCAAAACAGAGTTTACCGAACACATCACTCAAACTCAGGATTGAAAAACTTATGATGCTAGCAACGACCGAAATCCCCCAATTAAAGCCGCTTTCCGACTCAGAACTAGGCAAAATTAACGCTTACTGGCGATCGGCTAACTACCTTTCCGTCGGACAAATCTATCTCCTCGACAATCCCCTACTCAAAGAACCCCTCAAACTCGAACACGTCAAACCCAGACTCCTTGGACATTGGGGCACCACTCCAGGCCTCAACTTCATCTACGTTCACCTCAACCGAGTCATCAAAGCCCAAGACTTAAACGCTATCTACATCGCAGGCCCAGGACACGGCGGGCCGGGCTTGGTGGCTAACACCTATCTCGAAGGAACTTATACCGAATATTACTCGAACATTTCCCAAGATGAAGAGGGAATTCAACGGCTGTTCAAACAGTTCTCGTTTCCCGGCGGTATTCCCAGCCACGTCGCGCCGGAAACTCCGGGTTCGATTCACGAGGGCGGGGAACTTGGCTATGCCCTTGTCCACGCTTATGGGGCGGCCTTCGATAATCCCGATTTGATTGTGGCGGCGGTTGTCGGGGATGGGGAAGCAGAAACTGGCCCGCTGGCTGCTAGCTG
Source organism: Microcoleus sp. PH2017_08_TRC_O_A (assembly GCF_020738665.1). Lineage (NCBI taxonomy): Bacteria > Bacillati > Cyanobacteriota > Cyanophyceae > Oscillatoriales > Microcoleaceae > Microcoleus > Microcoleus sp. PH2017_08_TRC_O_A. The sequence goes on along the minus strand of NZ_JAEQCE010000051.1, from coordinate 45,284 downwards.
GCATTCTAACAAGTTTCTCAACCCGGTTCGGGATGGGGCTGTGTTGCCGATTTTGCACTTGAATGGCTACAAAATTGCGAATCCTACCGTGTTGGCCCGCATTCCCCGCGAGGAATTAGAGAGTTTGATGGTCGGTTATGGCTACAAACCTTATTGGGTCGAAGGTTCAGACCCGGAAACGATGCACCAGTTGATGGCTGCAACGATGGATACGGCGATCGGCGAAATTAAGTCGATTCAGGAGGAAGCGCGCACGAAGGGCTATTCCGATCGCCCTCAGTGGCCGATGATTGTACTTAAAAGTCCCAAGGGTTGGACTGGGCCGAAGGAGGTTGACGGTAAGCAAACTGAGGGATCGTGGCGATCGCACCAAGTCCCGCTAGCAGAAATGGCTTCTAAGCCCGGCCACGTCCAACTCCTGGAAGATTGGATGAAAAGCTATAAGCCGGAAGAACTGTTTGATGACAAGGGTAAATTGATTGCAGAATTGGCGGAACTTGCACCGAAGGGCGATCGACGGATGGGGGCAAATCCGCACGCTAACGGCGGTCTGCTGATGAAAGACTTGAAAATGCCAGAATTTGCAGACTACGCCGTTGACGTGCAAAAACCGGGGACTGTGATGGCAGAAGCAACCCGTGTTTCCGGCCGCTTTCTGCGGGATGTGATGAAACTGAATCAGGAAAACGCCAATTTCCGCATTGTCGGGCCCGACGAAACTGCTTCAAACCGCCTCGATCCGGTATTTGAGGTAACTGGGCGGGAGTGGATGGGTAGTATTTTGCCAGAGGATGACGAGCACCTGTCTCCTGACGGGCGGGTGATGGAAGTCCTCAGCGAACATCTGTGTCAGGGATGGCTGGAAGGCTATTTGCTAACAGGAAGGCACGGCTTTTTCTCTTGCTACGAGGCGTTTATTCACATCATCGATTCGATGTTCAACCAACACGCTAAATGGTTGAAAACGACTCGCGAAATTCCTTGGCGCAGACCGATCGCATCTCTCAACTACCTGCTAACATCTCACGTTTGGCGGCAAGACCACAATGGTTTTTCGCACCAAGATCCGGGTTTTATCGACCACGTAATTAACAAGAAATCGGAGGTGGTGCGGATTTATTTGCCGCCCGATGCGAACACTTTGCTGTCAGTAACTGACCACTGTCTCCGTAGTCGCAATTATGTGAATGTGATTATTGCTGGAAAGCAGCCGGCTTTGCAATATTTGGACATGGATGCTGCGATTAAACACTGTACGGCGGGCCTTGGCATTTGGGAGTGGGCTAGCAATGATAAAGGTGGCGAACCGGATGTGGTGATGGCCTGCGCGGGTGATGTTCCGACACTGGAAACTTTGGCGGCTGTTGACATTCTGCGCCGAGATTATCCTGAGTTAAAAGTGCGGGTGGTGAATGTGGTGGATTTGATGACGCTTCAGCCTTCGACGGAACATCCTCACGGTTTGTCTGACAAGGATTTTGATGCTTTGTTTACGAAGGATCGGCCTGTAATTTTTGCTTTTCACGGCTATCCTTGGCTGATTCACCGATTGACTTATCGACGGACAAATCACCCGAATATTCATGTTCGCGGTTACAAGGAAGAGGGAACAACTACCACGCCGTTTGATATGGTGGTGATCAACGATCTCGATCGCTTTCATTTAGTTGGTGATGTAATTGACCGGGTTCCGAAACTGAGTTATGCTGCGGCTTATGGGAAACAGGCGCTGCGAGATAAGCTGATCGAGCACAGGCTGTATATCACTAAACACGGCGACGATATGCCGGAAATCCGCGATTGGAAGTGGCCTCACGGTGGCGCTGTTGCGTCTGAAATGCCGAAGGAAACTAAAGATCCGACGGCTACAGGAGATCAGGGTGTGCGATCGGGTGCACCGGGTTAGGCGCGGGTTCTCTTCATCTGCGTGAATCCGCGTTAATCTATTCTCATCTGCGGTTGCAAAATTCTCTTTTTTTAACCGCAGATACAGGCAGATGAACACAGATTAACGCAGATGAGTTAAATTAATTCAAAAGGATCGGTAATGCTTAAAGAAATAGAAATCCAAAATTTTAGGTGCTTTGAGCAAATCAAAATTTCTGGGTTTGAAAGAGTCAATTTAATCGGCGGTAAAAACAATGCTGGCAAAACAGCTTTGCTAGAAGCAATTTTTCTCAATATTGCTCCACACGCTAGCAGTCTAGCAATCCTAAAAGAGTTAAGAAGAGAGTCATCAAAAGCTGTACAAGCTATGCCAGATAGAGCCTGGGATAACTTATTTTACGCACTAAAAAAAGATACATCTATAGTAATTATTGGAAAAGACTACAACAACACGGATCGAGTAGAAATTAAATTAGAAATTAATTCAGTTAAATCTAGTATAGTTATTGAGTTTATGAGGAACGAAAATCGATCTGCCTTGTCATCAAAAAAGGTTCCTGCGACACATTTAATGAGTTATGATACTTCTACTACTGGCAAAGTACCAATCATTCCATCGTTTACCAGGATTTCAGGGAGAGAACTCACAGTAGCATACGATAACGCGCGTTTGAATGAAAAAGATAGCGAAGTTTTAAAAGCTTTTCAAATTATCGACCCTGCAATCGAATCAGTAGAGAGTTTTTATATTGGGGAACCAACGCTATACTTGAGAAGAAAAGGCGAAAAGCGTTTGCCTCTATCATTGTTTGGAGATGCCATGAACCGAGTTGCAGACATTATTCTTAAACTGGTAAACAGCGAACATAAAATATTGCTCATTGATGAAATAGAGAATGGCATACACTATACGAACCAGCGAGATTTTTGGAGAATGTTATTCCGATTAGCGGTTGAACTGGATACCCAGATTTTTGCGACAACTCACAGTTTAGAGATGCTTCAAGCATTTGCTGATGTTGGTTTAGAGCCGGATCAGAAATGCAGCAGCGCCTATTTTGAACTAGCAAGGAAACTCAAAACAAATCAAATAATCGGTATCAGACGCGATTTGGAAACATTGAATTACGCACTAGAGCATCAGAAAGGAGTGAGAGGTGAGTAATATTGTCATCGTAGAAAGCAAAAATGATGCAATTTTCATGAAAGCAATGGTTGAGTTTCTCAACTGCAACATCCAGATAGAACCTTCTATTTGTATAGATGATTATGAATGTTTGGAAGGCTTGAATCCAAAAAAATTAATCACTACGTTAAAAGATTTAGAAGCCGACCTGCAAAAGAGAGATATAGAAAAAATTGGGATTGTTATAGATCTCGATAATTATTCAGAGTCAGAACGGCTGGAATGGGTAAGTGAATGTATAAAAGATGTGTTTGAATCGGAAACTTTGTCAAGCACTAAACAATTTATCGATATTTGTACAAATTATGGAACAAAGGCAAAATTGGCTTGTTACTTTACAAATGTGGGAGGTAGAGGTGAACTGGAAACGCTTTTAAAGGCAATCAAGGCTAAAGATTCGACCTATGCTGATTGTTTGGATAGCTGGAAAAATTGCCTAGAAAGTCAGGGAAAGAAAATCAACCAGAAAGAGTTTGATAAATTCTGGATTAGCAACTATATTAGATTTGATACTTGCTCAAAGCAGGAACAGAAACGAGCAGGAGAGAAATGCAGTATGTCTAAGTTTGATTATGTTATGGAACACAAAAAAGATATTTGGGATTGGGATAATTCTGCTCTTGATGATTTGAAAGATTTTTTTAGGCTTTTTTGTTAAAATGAGAAAACAAATGAAATCGGCGGTTGAAATAATCGGCGGTTGAAACCGCTACTACACGAACGAAGTCCGCCTACGCGGACTGAAGAACAAACCTAGGAATTTATGAGCTTAAAAATCTACTTTCTACGCCACGGTGAAACAGTTTACAGCAAAAGTGGCGGTTTCTGCGGCGACCTCGACCCGGAGTTAACAGCCGAAGGTGCTCAAATGGCCCAACAGTTTGCTACAACTTACGCCAAATTGCCTTGGGATGCTGTTTATGTCAGCCCCATGAAACGGACGATCGCAACTGCAACACCTTTGTGCGATAAAATTGGGATTGAAATGCAGTTGCGCGATGGACTGAAGGAAATTAAGTACGGTGAGTGGGAAGGCAAAACGCTAGAAGCTGTCAAACAAGAATACGCTGAAGATTATATTAATTGGCTGACTGAACCTGCTTGGAATGCACCGACTAAGGGCGAAACTTCTGTGCAAATTGCGAGTAGAGCTTCTTTAATTATTGCAGAAATTCAGGAAAAATACAAGAGCGGAAATGTTTTGGTGGTTTCCCACAAGGCGACTATTCGGATTATTCTGTGCGGTTTGTTGGGGATTGATTTGGGAAGTTATCGCAATCGTATTGCCGCTTTAGCAGCTTCTATTAGTATTGTCAAGTTTGATGTGCGCGGGCCGATGCTGGAGGTTTTGGGCGATCGATCGCACTTGGATGAAAACCTCCGCAATTTACCCGGTACTTAGAAAAGGTGTGCAGTCCCCACCTAGATTCTAAATCGCGCCAATGTAAGACAATCCTAAAATCGTACCTGCGCCCAAAATATGACCAAAGCAGGTGGTTCCCAAGACTGCACCCAAACCAAAACCGCCGAACATATTCGCTGAAGGCATTGCCCCACCTGTGCTCTGATGCTGGATTGTTAATTTGCCGAAAGCAATGGCTAGAATATTGCAGACAATCATAATCAGCCCAATGGTGGGGCTCCATTCTACGGTACGAGGGGCAACGGTTAATAAAATTGTTGTCAACATGGCGATCGGCTCCTTAAACTTTAATCAATGAAAATCTGATGACGAAGATATATCAAATAACCGTAACGCTTGACTACAGATTGCATTAATACTTAACATTTTGATAAATTCCTTAATAAAGTCGTCATTAGTGAATAGCTAACAATCAATACGGGTAGCCAGAAACCGCGTTTTTGAGCAAAATACACAGGTTCCAACCAGCAGAAAAGGTAAAAACGCGGTTTCTGAAGTTGAAGTGAGTAAGTCCTAAATTACCAATTCCCAATTACCAATTACCAATTACCTGTTTGCCCAATGCCCAATGCCCAATGCCCAATGCCCAATGCCCAATGCCCAATGCCCAATTACCATGAAAATCTTAGTTTTAAATGCAGGTTCTAGCAGTCAAAAAAGCTGCTTTTACGAACTAAATGATACGCTTCCCGATCGCCCGCCACAACCTCTATGGGAAGCAAAAATAGACTGGACTCACCGCGAAGGTGCGGGGGAGTTGCAAGTCAGAACTGCTGCTGGCCATAGATTTGAGGAAGAAATTGCCTCGGATTCTCGCGCTGGGGCGATCGCTCGAATGCTAGAGACTCTGTGGCAGGGTGAAACTCAAGTTATTAACAGTTTAAACGAGATTGATATTGTCGGTCATCGCGTCGTACATGGGGGGGGAAACTATCAGCAAAGTACGCGAATTTCGCCGGAAGTAAAACAGGAAATCGCCCGTTTATCTGAGTTTGCTCCCATTCACAATCCGATTAACTTGGAAGGTATCGAAGCGATTGAGAAAATCCTCGGAAATGTGCCGCAAGTCGCAGTTTTTGATACAGCTTTTCACTCACAGTTACCGCCCGCAGCTTTTGTGTATCCGGGCCCCTACGAATGGCTGGAAGAGGGGATTCGCCGCTACGGTTTCCACGGCATTAGCCATCAATATTGCGCTCGCAGGGCTGCCGAAATTCTGAACCGCGATTCTGCCGATTTGCGGCTGATTAGCTGTCATTTGGGCAACGGATGCTCTCTGGCGGCGGTTCGCGACGGCCTGAGTGTTGACACTACGATGGGTTTTACTCCTTTGGATGGTTTGATGATGGGGAGTCGATCGGGTGCGATCGATCCTGGTATCATAATTCATCTGTTAAGGCGATCGCACTTTACTGCTGAGGAACTCGATAATATTCTGAATCGAAATTCTGGTTTGAAGGGGATTTCTGGGGTTTCTAGCGATATGCGGCTGGTTGCGGAGGCGATCGCAAATGGCAATTCTCGGGCTCAACTTGCATTGGATATTTACATCCACCGTTTGCGCGCCGGAATTGGGGCGATGTTGGCGAGTTTGGGAGGGTTGGATGCTTTGATTTTTACGGCTGGTGTTGGGGAAAATTCGGCTGCTGTCAGGGCTGCTGTGTGCGAGGTTTTTGGGTTTATTGGGTTAAGGTTGGATGGGGAGAAGAATTTGAATTCGCCAATTGATGATGATGTTGCGGCGGTTGATTCTGCGGTGCGGGTTTTGGTGATTCATACTCAGGAAGATTGGGAGATTGCGCGGGAATGCTGGGATATTTCTCGTAGATAATTCGGGATTTTTTCGGCGGTTGAGACGGCGGTTTTTTCGGCGGTTGAAACCGCGTCTACACAGACGAAACCCGCCTCCGCGGGTTGAAGAGTGGGGGGTTAAGTGCCGAGTTTTGTGCATTTAAACGATACTATGTACATAGATTGACAAGCTGACTTCGATCGCCCGAACAGCATCCACGACAACCAATATGAACGGCAACAATAAGCTCAAGACTATTTTAACTCAGTTGCGAGATTAATTTGAGATCCTGTATGGCGATCGGCGTAGGTTTAGCAGCAGGCGGTATCGCAGCATCAAGCGGTACAGACAAAGTATTCCTTTTTGTTGAGTTGCGCGATCGCCCTTTTCGCAGCCGGCATCACCTGGTGGCGCACCAAACCGAAAAAATAGGTCAAAAGGGCGATCGACCTTTCCCAAAAAATCATCGATCTCAAATCCGCTTAGATCCGAATGATAGCGCAGTGCGATCGACAATAAGCGCGATCGACAACAAGTGCGATCGTCCCACCCAACACTCCCACCTCTTGCTGGCGAACATACCTACCAGCGAAAACTTTCATAACTATTAAGAAATATCACATTTATCGCCAGTTTTTAGACAGGTGACTTATAGTTTATTTTTCACCTAATTAAAACTATAATTATGAATTTAACAAATTCTCGTTATCAGAAATTAGCGCCATATTTAATATTTCTATTTATAGTCACTGTCTTTTTTGCGATCGCCTCAGTATTTCCTTACCAAATAGAGTTCGATCCAATCCCTCAAATCAAAGGAATCAACCAGTGGTTGAGCGGAGGATCTAGTTTGATCAACTCAGTTGTCACAGTAAATCAAAAAGATATCTCTCAAGATATACAAACCTGGATAGTCTGGCACGCTCCCGGCGTCACCTTCGCATTTTTACCTTTAATCGCCCTCGGATTGCCTTTAGGAATCGCAGTCAGAACAACCGCATACTTTTTGTTTGTTTCAGGCGGTCTGGGGTGGATAAAGGTAATAGATACTCTCACCTCTGACCAGAAAATCAAAATAATTATAGCTGTCCTGTTATCTATCTATTATATAGAAATTGGCTCATTATTGGTTTGTACAGCAGGAGATGTGATTCCTTGGGCAGTCATGCCTTGGGTATTACTGTACGCAATGTATCTGTGCTCAATTTTAGACTCAGGGAATAAATTTGACAGTCGCTTTCTAGTTCATGCAGCTCTACTAGGTCTACTTTTAGGAGGAATTTACTGGTTAAAATACTCTGCTTTTTTAGTTTCTCTAGGAATGCTCGCCTATCTAGCTGTATTTTTATGGTTTTTCAGCAAACAATATACCTTAAAAAACCGTTTTATCCTGTTAGCAGTTTGTACGGTATTCACCCTTTTGCCAGTAATTGGTCTGAGCGCTATTCACCATGCACTTTCTGGAGTCAATAGTGCTATAGACCAATTTGAAGCTGCTATTCCTGTGGCATCGCCTTCTACAAGAGGAATGCGTTTTTTATTGAGTTTAATAGGAGCTCCAGGTTTAGGTCTATTCAATTCAGAAATTTTTACTCAAGGTAGGCTGTTGACGTTTACAAGCACTATTCTTAAACAGTTATTTACCTTAGATATTTCACGGAAAGCAGAAACTTTTAAAATATTTGTAGGTCTGGCAGGAACCTTAGCAGCTTTTTGGTTTGTTGCAGAGTCTGCTCGCAAAAATATATACAATAAAAAACTTATTATTCTTTGGGGCTGCATTACAACGATTCCTTTTATATTCATTGCATATATATCTTATAAAACTGGAATAAATCTATTAATGGCAGGCATCGGTCGTTACAGCAATCCTTTCTTTATACTTACTGTCTTCTTTGTGATTTCTTACTACATTTACTGGATTTCAAATCATGAAAAATCTATACTGTCAAAAATTGTATTGTCTGTTGTATTGGTATTCTTTGTATTGCTGCCCCCGCTCAATTATATAGTTGATTGGGCTGAGGCTATAATTTTGCGGAAAAATTACGCAACAACAGAGAATTTTCTCTATGTCGATATCTTGTCAAAAAAGAATGTTAAATCGGTAGTTACTCAGATAAAATCTGCCGTTAAATCACCTAAAGATGTTGTCGTTTTAACTAAAGATACCGATGAATTGCGTTTTGGTTCGTGGCTGGAAATGAGACACAGAATCCTCTCACTCCCAATAGTTGACGGTGAAGAAGCTAAGAGTAAAATTACAACAGCGCAAGATTTGAGAGTCATACTTGTTGTCTCCAATGCTTTGGATAAAAATGAAAATCAACTGGCGCTAGTCAAGCAGAGATTTGCCCAATCAACTGGATGGACTCGGCTACCCGAAAATCCAGATGCTGAGGTTTCTATTTGGTTTTCAGATTTGAAGGCTTGACTACCGATTACCAGTCACCACGGACTCCCAATCATCACAAAAGCCGACCAATAATAAGGATGCGACAACTTCAAATCTGCAAACCCTTGCAAAGATTGCGGCAACTCCACTCCCTCACCCCGACTCGAACCCCGTAACTTGCCGCCCTCCAAACGCACATCTCCCTGCAACATCGCAATTTGCGCTTCTCGCAGCGCCGCCGCCTTAATTGGGGCAATCTTCAAACGCTGATAAAACTCAGCCATCAATCCCAAAGTACCCTCATCCGAAACATACCACAAACTCCCCAAAGCCGTTTGCACCCCAGCTTGTAGCGCCAAACCCCCAAAACCCAACTCCGCACTGTCATCACCCACCGCAGTCCGACAAGCACTTAAAACTAATAGATTTACCTGCGGATTATTCAATCTCAAGTCACGCAATTGATTCAGTCTTAACCGACTATCCCACAACTGAATAAAAGAATTATTCGGCAGTCCCGGACGAAATTCGCCGTGAGTAGCTAAGTGAATAATCCCAAAAGGTCGGCTTTCATGCTGTTGCTTCAAATTATCGAAAGTGAAACCCTCATTCAGAAAACTAATTCCCGGCCATTCTCGCGAAATAGCCGCTATTTCCGCAGGAACCGCTGGTAAAGGATTCAATTCCGAAAATTGATCCGCACCCATTGCTAAAACTTCAGATTTCCTGATATCCACGTAGCGAGTATCTGTTAAATTAATGCTGGGCATCAGGCTGAGATTGTACTTTTCGATCAAAAATTGCTTTCCGTCGTGCAAAGCAGCAAAGGGCATACCTCTCAAACCGCGATCGACTACAAAAGAAATAGTATCTGTTTCGCACTTCTTCAAATTCTCCTCCAAAGGCTCAACCATCCACTTATAAAGCTGTTGGGCAGATGATAGATAACTCGTAGTATTACGTCTGGCTGGATTAGTAATCTCATTCCTGAACTCCTTTACAACTTTCAGCAATTCTTCCCGGTGCGCTTCCGGCACAGTTTTGTGAACTACTGCACCGCAAGAATCTACTAACATTAAATCTAATTTTTCCGATCGCGAAAACAGATATATTAAGCTGGGTTTCGTTTTCGTTTCTGCGCCCACCGATACTAATTTTTTCTTGATGTCGTCTACCGATAGTAAATCCTTGCTGATGTTAAGACCGAAATATTCCTCGAATTCTTGACCAAAAGATTTCTCCAGCAGAGGTAAAGCTGCTGATAATTTCCCTGCATCCAGGTTCCTGCCGATGTCGCTGCGAAATGCTGCCCCAAAAACTGGTTCTCTGGGATTTCCAACGATGAAATTTCTGAGTCCTCTCGGAGATTGCATTCTTTCGGGTGGCAGCCTGTCTCCGGGTTTTCCTATATCTCGCGATATTCTGTTTTGATTCTGCCGCTGTTCGGGGTTAAAGGGTTGGTTGGAATCGGGAAAAATCGATCGCGATTTATCTAATGGAAATCTATCGATTAGCGATGGTGGCAACGAATTTGGGTTATTGCGATCGATTGGATTATTCGGATTATTCGGATTATTCGGATTAATTGGATTCTCGGGATTATTCGGATTAATTGGATTATTCGGATTAATTGGATTCTCGGGATTATTCGGATTAATTGGATTATTCGGATTAATTGGATTCTCGGGATTATTCGGATTAATTGGATTCTCGGGATTAGTTGGTTGGTTGGGATTATTCGGATTATTCGGATTAATTGGTTGGTTGGGATTAATTGGCTGGTTGGTAGTGACGATCGCACTATTGCCCTGAGTGTAAGAATTTATGAAAGATTGTCCCTCAGTAATCGTACCAGAATCATTGCTGGCGATCGCCCCAGCCGTCCCATTATTCCTCGCATTTCCCACCACAAAAGGTGTCGGCGGATTGACATCACCGCCGCCGTGGGCGATCCTCACTGTACCCGGTTGAGTGCCGCCAACAGTCGAGACACTCACAGGAGTACCGTTTTGGTCAAAAGTACCCGTCACCCGCACCAAACCCGGAGTCTGGATATTCACCGTACCGCCGGGAGCATTAACAGATTCAATGCTAATATCATTTTGAGCGTTAAGATTTACTCCAGAAGTGCGATCGGCAACCACAGGATTAACATTTATTGCCCTGGTGCTAATTTGCCCTCCCGCTAAAATCCTCACAACTTCCGCAGCATTGATATTACCAGTAGTGACATTTCCCCTACTGCTAATTAAACCAATTCCTACTCCCTGCAAATTACCCGCAGTCACATTTCCCACCGCATTTAAATTAATATTGCCCGTTGACAAAGTATTGCCGATCGCAATATTGCCACCGCTATTAACATCAACTGCACTTCCTTGCAAATTTCCCGCAGTAAAGTTAGTCGGTGTTCTCGAAACAATCCTTGTAGCAGGAGCATTTATCCCGATCGCGCTAATATTATTTCCAGCATTGAGAGTTACCGCCGACAGGGGATTAACTGGCTGTGTGGTAGGGCGAGTAATATTAACTGTCCCGGTTTGAATTTGCTGGCCCGCCGAAATCCCAACTTGTTCGGCAGCGGTGAGATTACCAGCGGTGACATTTCCGGTAGTGCTGTTAAGATTAATCCCAACTCCCTGCAAATTCCCGGCATTTAAATTGCCAAAAGCTGTCAAATCTACATTACCTGTAGCGTTGGTATTACCAGTGGTAACAGTTCCCGAATTGCTGGCAACATTAACTCCGATACCCTGCAAATTTCCTGAGTTTATTACATTTCCAGGAGCCCTGATATTGATATTTCCTGTTGATGCAGTATTAGTAGTTGTAATATTCCCCGTGGTGCTGGAAACATCCACTGCTCCCCCCTGCAAATTTCCGGCAGTTAAGTTGTTGGTTGCTCTCAAAGCAACGGTGGCAGTGGGAGCATTAACCGATGCTACATTAATATTAGTGTTCGCGTCCAGATTGACTGTGGGAGTAGTAGGATTAACTGGATTTGCTGCGATCGGATTAACAGTGATTGGCGCTGTAATGATTTGCTGTCCCGCTACAACTCTGACATCTCCCGTAGAGGCGATCGCACCCGTAGCGACATTTCCGGTGCGGCTGGTAGCTCCGACAGTCGAACCCGTGAGGTTCCCCACGTTTAAGTCCCCAGGAGCTGCCAAAGTGACATTCTCGGTTGCTGTAACGCTGGCAGGTGTAGTATTTGGGACGATTGTATTGGGATCGTTCAACACTCCCAGAGCGCCGGAGTTGCTGATAACATTAACTTGAGAACCCCGCAAATTCCCAAAATTGACATTGCCGAATGCTGTAAGTGCGATCGCCCCAGAATTCCCAGTGTCGATCGCGCGAGTTACTATATTGCCCCCAGTCGAATTCAGAGTAATATTGCCGTTGATATCAGCCGGAACGATGTCATTTGTCAAGATAATATTATTAACAGCCTGAATATTAATCGTCGAAGCAGACGTTAATCTGCCTCCAACTATCACAGCCCCTTCCCTGCTTTCGAGATTAATTTGACCGCCATTAATATTTCTAGTTGCCACCTCTTGCGCCGCCGACAAAATCACAGGCCCGCCCGCAGAAATGTTTTCCACATAAATCAAAGTTCTGCCACTCAAAATAGGCGTCGAAGTGAAAATACTATCATCATCTACACTGTCAGAAGAAATACTCACCGGATTTGCCAAACTTGCTACTCCCGCCCGGAGAATTAAGGCTGGACTGCTAGTTAAAATAGCAATATCTGGATCTGAAGTCGCATTTTCAGTCCGCAATCCAACATCCGGGCCGGTAATTGTAATATCCTCCGCAACAATGCTACCCCTCGCCTCGACTTTCAGCGAAACCCCAGTATAATCTCCCAATAAAACATCACCTTCGGAACTGATAATCGGGTCAAATAAACTGACAAAATTTCCCGGCCTTCCCGACAGATTCCGCACCAAAAAATTGCCCCTTGAAGCAAAGTGAGCATCCCCCGAAATTACACCGTTGCTGACTAAACTCAAATTGCCACCGCTTTGAAATTGCGGGGGAAGAGATAAGCCGCCGGTAGCGTTTAAGGTGAGAATGTCGATCGCGCGATCGGCCCGAATCTCTAAATTCCCCCCAGCCCGGGCCAAAAAAGGATTCTGCACGCGATCGCGAACCCGCACCGCATCCCGTGCCAGCAAGTTCAAATCCCCCGCAGTTTGCAGCCTAGCCCCCGCTAACGTCAGATTTCCCGCCGCCGAAATAGTCGCACTTCCCGCATTCACCTGCGGAAGTACAGACAAGCCGGTTTCCGTAGGGGCGGTGCCCCCGTGCCCGCCCTCCACGCTGAAATCTGCTGTAGTCCCAGCAGCGATCGCCACATCCCCAGAATTCACCTGCAAACCAGAGTCCACAAGCTGCACGCTACCATCAGCAGCAACAGCAACACCCGTCGCCTGATTTTGTGCAGAACCTGTCAGCAACTGCGGCAAAGAAACAGGATTTAAACTTTGTTGAGAATTACGCAAATTCTGGTCAGTTGGTATTTCCAAATTCAACAAAAGCCCCGGTTGACTGATCCGCAAAACATTCTCGCCCGGAACAGCAGCAACAGTAATTTGCCCGCCCGGTGCCGACAACTGCCCCGTACTCAAAACCGTACCGCCCAGCAAAGCCAAACTTTGGCCCGGAGTCACAGCCAAATTGCCAGCATTAACAATACTTCCCGGTTGATTCGCCCCAAAATAAAAAGCATTTGGCGCACCAACTAAGGCACTAAAATTATTTGTACCTGCCGCATTAAACCAATTAGAACCAAAACCCACATTATTAGCAGTAGTCGCAGTAAAAGCACCTGGCACATTCAAACTCGCGTTCGGGCCAAACACAATCCCCGCAGGATTAATTAAAAACAGATTAGAATTGCCACCCGTGACCGTAATTAAACCATTAATTAGCGAAGGGTTCCCACCAGCAATGCGAGCTAATATATTTTGAATAGCCGAATTAGTCAGAAAATTAGCAACTTGACCTTCATTCAAGCCGAACTGCCCAAAACTGTGAAAAAGATTCGCCCCGTCTCCCGACAAACTGCCACCGTTAATATCGTAGCGGTTACCATTGCGGGTGACAGCAGTGCCAGTACCGTCAGCAGCAGGCACGACTGTTTGCGCCTGGGCGAAAGTATTAAAAATTAACAAAGAAAACGGACAAACAAATAGCCCGACCTTTTTAATCTTTAAGTTGACGTTTTTCATGGGCATCTACAGTCGATCGCAATTTCCCTCAATTATCGCACCCGCGAACAAAATAATCGTAAATAACAAATTAATTAACTCATGACAACTCCCACAATCAAAAGCTTGTACACAGACGGCGCTTGTTCCGGCAATCCAGGCCCCGGCGGTTGGGGTGCAGTCATCTGCTTCGCCGACGGCAAATGTCACGAACTCGGAGGTGCAGACCCTCAAACTACCAACAACCGCATGGAAATGCAGGCGGCCGTCGCTGCATTAGAATTTTTTGCCAATTCCGGTCAAACCGAACCAGTCACCGTTTACACCGACAGCGAATACGTTAAAAACGGCATCACCAAATGGATTCAAGGCTGGAAAAACAAAGGCTGGAAAACCTCAACAGGCAAAGATGTCGTCAACCAAGACCTTTGGCACCTGCTAGACAAGCTGAATTCCCGACAAATCAAGTGGGAACACGTCCGCGGCCACTCCGGCGACTTCTACAACGACAGATGCGATGAAATTGCCCGCAGCTTCTCTCACAATCGCACTCCCGCCCTGCAACAGCATCGACCAACAACAGATGAGTCTGGGTCATCGCCGCTAGACATTGAAAACCCAATTGTTTTGGAAGAAACGGACACAACTGGTAACAAAACGATAGAATCCTATGTCATAACTTCTGACCTTCCGATCTCCAACTCTACCATGATGGATTCAACTGCCGATACCCTGGAGAACTTACCCCGCGAGGTGAGGGTTCAGGAACTCCGCAACCTGATCGAGACGTTGCACATAGCTGACGAAGTTGCCACCAAAGGCTACTTGATTACCAGTTCTGAACTGGCTGATTTGATGGATGTAAATGCCAGCGCTGTCACCAGCCGCGGAGACAACTGGGTTTGGCGCAACTGGGTAGTTTCTCGCGTGCGCCGCGAGGGCAACCAAATTCTCTGGCAATTAGAGCGCATCGACCACGTTAGTACGACTGATTAATCATCAGTCATAAGTCCTCAGTCAGATTGTGACAAAGGCCTTCTGACTGCTGCAATATCTAGGACTAATTGCAAGAACTCAAACGGTAGGTGCGCGCAGCGCACCTTACCTGTTTCCAGAGAGGAAAAATAATTTAACTTATAATTTAAGAAACGCGAACAAATCCTGAATAAACAGTGAAAAACAAGAGTTCGATCGCTTTAATGAACTGGCTGCCACCCAAACCAGAAACCGTTTTGCTTTGCGACTCAATTGCAGCAGCTTCTGAAATGGCATTTATGCTAGGCGGCGAGTGGGATGGCTGCAATAGCTTGGTTCTACCTAAATCCGACAAGGTAGCAATTGAAACAGCCGCGAGTTTGCTGGAGACATCGTGGTGCTATCAAAAGGCGGCCGAACCGGTTTTAACTCGGCTGGGAGTTGACGAATTGCTGCGCCGTTATGCGGCGGGAGACAGATATTTTGTTAATGCTAACTTGAGATGCGCTCAATTGAGCCAACTTTGTTTGGAAAACATCGATCTGAGTTATGCCAAATTGAATTTGGCTGACCTGAGCGGCACTAATTTAAATAAAGCAATTTTAGCAGCAGCACAGATGCAATCGGCTAATTTGAGTGGCTGCAACTTGCATAAGTCACAAATTGTGAGGGCAAATTTAGCTGGGGCAAATTTAAGCAATGCTAATCTCAGAGGTGCCGATTTGACTAATGTAGATTTAAGTAATGCTGACTTAACAAATGCTGATTTAAGAGGTGCAACTTTAGGTAAAGTAGACTTGAAAAAAGCTTGCTTGGATGGGGCTATCTTTGAGTAAAACAAGTTGAGGGGCGACTGCAAATTATTCATGCCGCAGGTTCCAATTATGATTCATATTTGCGATCGCGCAGATCGCTTCCGGTCGATTACCATGACAAAAACGGTTCGTAGTGCGGACTTCAGTCCGTAGCATTATGCGGACTGAAGTCCGCACTACGAACCAATCCGAACAACGTTAAAGTCCAGGTATTTTATGCACATTGCAACTGTCACCGGCCCAGCGGGGCGACTCAATCTCACCGACACGGGCGCAGCAAGCAGCGCAGAAGCAGAACCCATCCCCGTCCTCTTCGTACACGGTATGGCATACCACCTCGGAGTCTGGGACGAGACGATCGCACTTTTGCGCGCCAATCTCGGCCAAAACCAGCGCATTTTGGCGATCGACCTCCGGGGCCACGGCGCATCCGATCCGCCCGCAGACGGCGACTACACCCCCGATAGCTGCGCCACCGACATCATCACCATCCTCGACGCGCTGAATATCCCCCAAGTAGCCCTCGTCGGACACAGCTTCGGTTCCCTCGTCGTCCTCGCCACCGCCGACTGCGCCCCAACTCGCATCACCCGCGTCATCCTAGCCGATCCCCCCGGTGACTTTAACTACCTGCCGCCCTCCGTGTACGAAGAACAGATGGTTCCCTTCCTCGCAGCGCTAGCGGGCGACAGCTACCGCGCTGCGGCAGAGGAAAAGTTCTCCCAAGCCCTCGACGGCGGTACAACTGCGACGCGCGAAACCACGATCGCACGCCTCGCAGCCACGCCGCGCGATCGTCTCATCGGTATGTACAAAGGTATGTTTGCTTACGATGCAGTTGGTGCGATCGATCGCATCCTTGCAACTCCGGGCACCCAAATCTCAGCAGTCCTCGCGCCGGCCAACTCCTGGCCTTTCAGCCTCCACATACTGCGCCCCCAAATTGCCACCACAGTCATACCAGAAACCAGCCACTGGTTGCAGCTTGATGCGCCGGTTCCCTTCGCCGAAGCAGTGACAAATCAGTTGACAGTTGACAGTTGACAGTTGACAGTAGTCAGTTGACAGTAGTCAGCTCGCCCCCCGAGCGAAGCCGAAGGGTAGTCAGCAGTCAATAGTCAATAGTCATTGAAGGCGATCGATCTCCTATGTTGAACACCATTTAGGCATTTGCGAGATCAGAAACCGACTTTTTAACCACCAAGAATTGGTTGAAAGCCGGAACCCTTTTCCGGTGACTGTTTAAACAATATCGATGTAACCGGAAACGATATCATTACTCCAATCCTCCTCCTTCCTTTATCAAGTGCACTCAAGCGATCAACTGTCAACTGTCAACTGTCAACTGTCAACTGTCAACGACAATCATCCAACAAAGCATCAAGTTCAGCAGCGACTTTCCACGGATTTCGACCCTTGAAAACAGCAGCGATCGCAGCTTCATAAGGATTTCTGCCAGTTTTTTTCACAGCCGCGATCGCCTTTTGGTTAGAAAAACCCCGCCCGCTAACCAACCAAGCAGCCAAAACCTGTCCTGTGCGCCCAATCCCGCCAGCACAGTGAACCACCACCCGATCGCCCGATCGACTTGCAGATGTCAAAAACGGTAAAATGCGATCGACTAAAATTTCGCGATCGGCCAATTCAAAATCTGCGATCGGAGCCCAGCAAACGCGATCGCACCCAAAAACATTTCCATAGCTTCCCAACAAGTCACCATAGCCGATGAGTTGTGTCTCGGGAAGCAAGCAACAAACTCGATCGATCTTCTGTCGCCGCATAAAATCAATCCAGCCAGCAACTTCCTCATCGCGGTAGCCCGGTTTGGCCGCACCAAACACAACTAATTCATCCTCCGCAGCCGCCGCAAACTTGTACATCAGCCCTCAATTTCAATCCTAAAATAACTTAGAGATTTTTAGATATTCTTACTTTACTTCTTAAGTGGCTAGCTTAACTGTCTAACTGTCCTGGACGTTCACCATAAATCAGGACAAAGTTGATATATCAGCGTGCAGCGTTAGATTTCAACAAATCAGGCAATCAACCCCATGCTATTTAAGTATGGCGATCTGTCCTATTATTTCAATTCACATTTCACTCAAATTCACAGCAAAGTCTTGAGTGCAATGCTCACCTATCGCCGCATCTGGCATCTGCAAATAGCCAATTAGATTTGCAATTTGTAGATAAGTTCTTAACGTATCGCGACACTTTCTAGCGCCCGATACAGTTCAGACAAATTCATCATTTTTTTTGGAGAAATTTAACATGGCTAAGATTCCAGGTACTCCCAAAGACGACTTACTACATGGCACTCCTGATAACGATACTCTCACAGGTTTAGCAGGCAACGACACTCTCTACGGTAAAGCAGGAGATGATGAGCTTGATGGTGGTTCTGGTGCAGACAAAATGTATGGTGGTAGCGGTAATGATAAGTACATTGTCGATAATATTGCTGACGTAGTTACTGAGTCTGCTGCCGAAGGTATCGATCTGGTAGAATCTACCGTCAGCTACACTTTAGGAGTGAACGTCGAAGACCTGCATTTGAAGGGAACCGCTGCCATTGATGCGACGGGAAACAACGCGCACAATGCTATTTTAGGTAATGATGCGAACAACTCTCTCTATGGTTTAGGCGATCGCGATTACTTATTTGGTGGAGGTGGTAACGACTTCCTAGATGGTGGTGATGGCGATGACCAAATCTATGGTGGTACGGGGGACGACATCATATATGGTCGTGCTGGTGCCGACGACATGAATGGTGGTAGCGGTAATGACCTTTATTTGGTTGATAATGTTGCTGATTTAGTTACCGAGAAAGCTGCCGAAGGTACTGATACCGTAGTCACTTCCACTATCAGCTATACTTTGGGTGCAAACGTCGAAAACCTCACCTTGAGTGATGCTGCTGATATCGATGGCACTGGTAACGAATTGAATAATTATATGCTGGGTAACGCTGGCAAGAACTTCCTCAAAGGTGAGGATGGAGACGATTTAATCAATGGTAGAGGTGGCAGAGATATCATTCTTGGTGGTAATGGAATTGACACGCTTTTAGGTGATGCTGGAAATGATGACATACAAGGCATGAAAGGTAACGATATCCTCTACGGCAACGATGATAACGATCAACTTTTTGGTGGTGGTGGTAACGACATCCTCAATGGTGGTAATGGCAATGATGTCTTAGCTGGTGGTGGCGATATTGACCTTGCCGGCAACAACATTCTTTGGGGTGGTGCAGGGGCGGATGGATTCAGATTCTATTTTGCTCCCACAGGCATTGACACCATCAAAGACTTCCAGAAAAGTGAAGTTGACAAAATTGAAATTCACCGCAGTTTTGGTGCTACTTCCCTAAACCAATTCAGCTATAGCAAGACTACTGGTGATTTATTCTTCGGTCAAGTTAAGTTTGCCACTCTTGAGAATAAGCCAGCAGACTTCTTAGTATCCCGAGATATTGTGCTATTGCCATGAGGATGAATTGAATTGTATCTGAGTTAAACAGACTTGACATTAAGTCCGTTTAACTCAGATATTACACCATTTTCAATCAGCAATTTACGGGGCAGACAGGATGTTCTGCCCCCACTAAATCTTAGGTATGTTGTTGCGCTTGAGCGCTCCGGAAAGGTATGTTGTTGCGCTTGAGCGCTCCGGAGTAGTTGCGCTTGAGCGCTCCGGAAAGGCACGTAGTTGCGCTTGAGCGCTCCGGAAAGGCACGTAGTTGCGCTTAAGCGCTCCGGAAAGGCACGTAGTTGCGCTTAAGCGCTCCGGAAAGGCACGTAGTTGCGCTTGAGCGCTCCGGAAAGGCACGTAGTTGCGCTTAAGCGCTCCGGAAAGGCACGTAGTTGCGCTTCAGCGCTCTTTTATATAGCCTTTCGAGCGATAGATGAGGTATGACTGTAAATCGAGTTGTTAGGCGCATACCTTGCTACACAATAACTCTCAGGAGTGAGTTCATCCCAACAGCGTCCGCGAATCTTTCGCTCGCAGTGTTATATTTAGAAAGAGCGCTGAAGCGCAACAACGTACCTTTTGGGAAACATAAAAATCTGACGCACCCTACAAGTCTATAGTAGCGTGCTAGTTACAATACCGGATGCAAACAAAAGAGTACCCATTGGGCACTCTTTTGTTTGTTTAGATGACAGCATAACTGACTGAATGGCTGAATCTAACCCTGCTAGAAAAAAATTAAATCTTAGTAATATTTATCTTTCAATCTTAATCTATAGGTGGTTTTTTGATATTAGCTTAAGTGGCTAGCTTAACTGTCTAAATGTCCTGGACATTGGCTGTCACTCAGGACAAAGTAGATATATCAGCGTGCAGCGTTAGATTTCAACCAATCAGGAAATTACCTAAATAATGTTTAATTATTGTGGCATTTCCGATTGTTCTAATTCGCATTCAACTCAGATTCACAGCAATGTGTTTAGTGCGACGCTCACCTATCGCGACAGCTTGTATCTGTGCGATCGCAAAATCGATCGATTGTGAATCTAATTCGCAATTTGCAGATTGGTTCTGAACTTTGAGAACCAGAGAAAACAAGCAAACAAACTACAAATTTTAGGAGAAATTCCGATGGCAAAGCCAATTATCGGTACATCATTCAACGATACGTATTTGGATGGTACTAGCGGGGCTGATACTATCTATGCCTTGGCGGGTAACGACTCTTCATCTGGCGGGGCGGGCAACGATACGATGTATGGAGGGTCTGGAAATGATACCTTGTGGGGATACTCGGGCAATGACTTGATCTTCGGTGAAGAGGATAATGACTACCTCTATGGCGAACAAGGCGCGGATACCGTCTGGGGAGGTGCAGGTAATGATTATATCAACGGTAGCAATGGTTTATTCAATAGTACCGATTCTGCTGATAAACTCTACGGCGAGGGGGGTAACGATACCTTAGATGGTTGGACTGGTAACGACACCCTTTACGGTGGATATGACAACGACCTTTTGCTTGGTTCCTTCGGTAATGACTACCTCGACGGTGACTATGGCAACGACAATCTTTCTGGTGAACCAGGAAATGACACTCTCTATGGTGGTGGTGGAGCAGATAATTTCATTTTTTACTCCACCCCCGCCTATGAAGGCATTGATTTAATCCAAGACTTTCATTACTGGGAAGGTGATAAAGTCCAAGTCTCGGTAAGTGGAATGGGAGTGTCTTCAGTCAGTGAATTTCAATACAATAACAGCACTGGTGCGCTGTCGTTTAAAAACCAGCAATTTGCCAAAATACCGGGTGGATTTCGTCCCGATTCGGATATCGTCTTTGTTCCTTAGGACTTGTCGCGCTTGCTAGGACATTCCTGGACAAATTAGCTAAAAAAAACCGGGTTTTTTACCTAATCTATGGACTTCAACCAAGGATTTTGGTAAAAAACCCGGTCTTTGATTATTTGTGTGCCGGAACATAAAAAATTAACATCGGCGCTTTGAAAATTAAAAAATCTTTTGTTTGGTAGCCTTTCTTAAGTGGCTAGCTTAAGTGGCTAACTGTCCTGGACATGATTCATGGAGTTGAGTTATTTTGTTAATGTGCTGATAAGTCGGAGCACTGTTTAAATTTGTAAGAATTTTAATCAAAAGCTTGAGTCTGTTTATAGGCACTGCGACCCATAAATAGTCAGCTTGCAAATTTCATGCGACTTTACCTATTTGTTTAACTCCAAAAATTGTAATTATTTGAATTTTAATTGTTGTTAAACAATTCTAGGTTCATTATTTCAATGACAACTTTTTATCAGGTAAGACATCATGGCTTTACAACCAGATCCATCGGAACCGCGCCGCTTAATTGGTGACAATACATCCGAAAACGTTTTTTTATCGATCGCAGATACCAATAATTTTCCTTTGGGAGTCTGGATGCTCGAAGGTGACGATACAGTTAACATTTCAGCAGCTAACAATTTGGTGTATGGCAATGAAGGAGAAGACGTTCTCAGGGGAAACTCGGGTAATGATTCCTTATTTGGAGGCAGGGGGAAAGACTTACTAGGTGGAGAGGCTGGAAATGACTATCTCAGCGGAGGGCAAGATGCAGATTTGATTTATGGGTTTGGGGGAAACGATATTTTATTGGGCGGTAGAGGCAATGATTTCTTAGTTAGCGGTAATGGGTATGACACTCTTATTGGGGGTTTGGGACGAGATATTTTATTGGGATTTGATGACAATATTTCTGGGCCTAAAATCGGCAGCAACTTGTATGTCTTGCAAGCAGAACCCGGAGTTACAGATATCAATAATGCGGATCTGATTAGCCTTTTCAGAGTTGGTTTCGATCGAATTGGATTAGCAGGGGGTTTGACTGCTGGCGATGTAGTTTTGGAAAACCTGACAAATGTGACAATTATATTGGGGTTTGACGGGCCACAAGTTTTAAAAGACCAAGGTCTGACAAGTTTACTAAATCCTGGCCCTATTGTAACGACAGGAACTCTCATCAAAGTTAAAAATTCCGGCAATATATTGGGTTTTGTTGATGGTGTAACTCCAGCCCAGGTTCAAGGCAATATCATCTCGGTTCAAGGATTTTAATTTGCCACGATCCCAAATCTGGTTTGGTGGTAAGTGAGGTACATAGAAACCCTGTTTCTAGCAAAAATTCTGCATCAAAACCGAGATTTTTTATCAGGTAAGACATCATGGCTTTACAAACAGATCCATCCGAACCGCGCCGCTTAATTGGCGACAATACATCCGAAACAGTTTTTTTGTCGATCGCAGATGCCAATAATTTTCCTTTGGGAGTTTCGATGCTCGGAGGCAACGATACAGTAGACAGTTCGGTAGCTAACAATTTGGTTTAGATCCCAAATCTGGTTTGGTGGTAAGTGAGGTACATAGAAACCCGGTTTCTTTAAGAAACCGGGTATCAACTGTCAACTGTCAACTGTCAACTGTCAACTGTCAACTGTCAACTGTCAACTGTCAACTGTGTGCCCCCAACACCTCCAAAGTGGCTTTCTGAGCTTGTGTAATACCCGTGACTCCGGTAATATTCATAGCTTCATAGGGGCGATCGGCTCTGAGAGTTTTCAAACATTCACCTGTGTTGACATCCCACAGCTTAATCGTCTCATCAGCGCTGGTGCTTGCAAGAACAAAGTCGCGATTTTCTGCCTCATTCGAGACAACAGGACGCCAAGCAACAGACCAAATTTGACTTGTATGTCCCTGTAGAATTTTCGTGCATTCTCCCGTGCCCGCATCCCAGAGTCGAATAGTTCGATCGTGCGAACAACTGGCCAGCATTTCACCGTCAGGACTCCAGACTGCTGCTTTTACCATATCGCTGTGTCCCTGCAAAATTTTCAGACACTTGCCAGTACAGCTATCCCAGAGTCGGATGCTCAGATCCTGGGAAGCACTAGCAAGGGTTTGGCCATCCGGGCTCCAAGATACATATCTAATGGAACTTTCATGTCCCTGCAAGACATCCACGCATTGACCGGTGCTGCTATCCCAGAGTCGCAGATTTCCATCGTGGGAACCGCTAGCAAGGATTTTGCCGTGGGGACTCCAGGCTAAACTCCCAACCCAACTGTCATTTCCCTGCAAGATGTTCAGGCATTTCCGGTGCTTAACATCCCACAACCGAATATTCAGGCCGCCCGCCGCGCTGGCAAGAATTTGACTGTCGGGACTCCAAGCGACAGCCCAAACCCAGGCTGCGTGTCCTTCGAGGGTTGCCAAACATTGGCCGCTGCTGGCATCCCAGAGTCGAACCGTGCAGTCATCGGATCCGCTAGCAAGGGTAGTGCCATCGGGACTCCAGGCTAAACCCCAAATCCAATTGGTGTGACCCTTTAATGTTTTCAAACATTGACCTGTGCGAGGATTCCACAACCGAACCAGACGATCGCCACTGCTGCTGGCAAGGATCGTACCATCGGGACTCCAAACCGCCGCAAACATAGAATTGCTGTATCCCTGCAATGTTTTGAAATTTCGGCACTGATTCGATCGACTGCGATCGACCTCCCACAGTCGCACGGTTTGATCGTGGGAACCACTGGCGATCGTTTTCCCGTCTGGGCTCCAAGCTACAGTCACGTTCCAAATCGAATTGCTGTCTCCCTGTAAGGTTTGCAAGCATTGACTGCTTTCTATATCCCAGATCGCGATATTCTGGTCTCCGCTAGCGCTGGCGAGCATTCTGCTATCGGGACTCCAGGCGAGGGAAAAGACTGCCCGATCGTCTCTTTGCAAAGTTTTGAGACATTTACCGCTGTCGGCATCCCAAATCTTCACGGTTCGATCTTGACTCCCTGTGGCGAGAAGTTCTCCGTTGGGACTCCAAGCAATTGACCAAATTCCATTAGTATGTTCGGATAAGATTTTCAGGCACTCACCATTCTGTATATCCCAGACTCGAACCGTTCCATCTAAGGAAGCACTGGCGAGGATTTGACCGTCGGGACTCCAAGCAACAAACATCACCCAATTACTGTGGCCCTGCAAAATCTGGCAACATTCTTTGGTACGAGTATCCCACAGTCGAATCTGGCGATCGTCCCCGCTAGCAAGGATGTGTCCGTGCGGCTGCCATGCTAGGGTTCTGATGGTAGTCTGATGTCCTTGCAAGATTGCCAAACAACTTTCTGATTCAATACTCCACAGTCTGATAGTTCGATCGGCACCGCCGCTGGCGAGGACATACCCTGCTTCGTTTCCCCCGTTAAGAGGCAAGGGAAAGAGACTCCAAGCCAGCGCCCAAACCCAACCGTGATGCGATCTAAATATGGCTCTGGATTGTCCGTTAGAAACTTGCCATAGGGACACCAGATTATTGCTATCTCCAGTTGCTAGCAGTTGACTGTCGGGGCTAAATGCAACCCTTAAAATACTGCCTAACGGTTGGGTAAACCGCGATTTTGATAGGTCAGAATGGGTGAAATTGACTCGATGCAGGTTCACATCCTGAAGATCGGCTTGCCAAATGCTGAGATAGGAAAAGTCGTAGTCAGTTAGGTCAATCTGAAGGTGGCGTAATAGATTGATAATATTGCCACCAGTGTATCCAGCCTGATTCGGACACTCGGTTTGCAGGCGATATAGAATTTGTTTTAGTTGATATGCGATGTCTTTTTGAGAACCCAATTGACTCAGCAACCGATCGCTCAGTGGCTTTAAAATCATGCGATTTTGGCTGTCGCGAATGTAGTCTTTGTCCTGTGCTTTGATTAAGGCATGGGTTTGCAATAGGGAAGAATTTGACAATGGAGTCGGCGATGAGCGATCGGCAATTTCGTCACAAATGCGATCGATCAGTGTCTGCGTGACATATTCCATCACCACAGGTTGTAATGTAAACTGACCTGCGTTAGTTTCAATCAACGATCGCCATTTCAAATTTTGCAGGGCTTCCATCAACTGCGTTTGGGATATGCCAGCATTCAAATCTTCTCGAAGTTCGGCAAAGAAAACCCATTCGCGATCGATCGCCAACCAGCACATTACTTGATTCTCTAAGATTGAAAGACGATTGCATTGTTGTTGAATTAAATCTGCAACATCGCCAAATACAGTAACGTTTTGTTCTAGGAAAAGAGCAATATTGCCGCTGAACAAATCTCGAATGGTGGTGGCAACGATTTTTAAGGCTAGGGGATTGCATCGATAGCGATCGCACAAATCCTGTTTTTGACTGTCCGATCCAGTTAATTCCGTCGCCTCAATCAATGCTTCGGAGGCTTCTGGACAACCGCCCAAGGACAAGCTTTGTACTGCTAAGTCGCCCGCTTCCGATTGAGCAAATTGAGGGCATTTTTCCCTGGTGGTTAACACCAAACAGCTTTGATGGCGAGTTTCGGCCACCGCGCGCAACATTTCTCCGTAAGCTTCATAGCCGGGACGATATTGTCCACTCTGATCCCCTGGTTGTGACAGGCTTTCGGTATTGTCTATAACGATCAGACAGCGATGATTCCGCAGACACTGAATCAAGCTGCTAATTTCTGCTTTTGTATCCTGTTGTCCTGAGAGAAATGAGACTAATTCTGCTAAGAAAATTTCCGGCGGCGGGGCATTGCGGAGGCTTCGCCAAATGACGTAGCTAAATTGGTTTTGTAGCTGTTCTGCTAATTTGACAGATAAAGCGGTTTTCCCGATGCCACCAATCCCAAAAATACACACCAACCGACAATTATCTTGTAAAATCCATTGGGTGAGGGTGGTAAGTTCTGCGGTACGCCCGTAAAAGCGGGAAACATCTATGGCTTCTCCCCAATTTTGGGCGATCGACTTTACAGGCTGGCGTTCTGCGGTTGTTGGTTCTGGCTGGATGTAGTCTTGCTCGGTTATAGTCAGGTTAAAGGCGCGAAATAACTCTTCTAGGGTTTGGCGATCGACTGCTGCTTTGCCACTTCGCAGCCGTCCGATCGATCGAGCACTGAGCCCTGTCAAATTGCTTAATCGCTCTAATGTGTAAGCAGAACCGCCATTTTCAGCAATGGCTAATTGTTCCTGGGTATTCTGTAGACGCTGCAAACCCCAATCTGAAAGAATCACGCCTCGGCGCTTGCGCTTTTGCGGCAGTTTAGTCATCAGAAAAATCGGTGTGAAACCCCGTCCTTATAGGACGGCTTTACAATTAATTGGCAATGCGCCACGAGTTCGGGGACAAAAACTTACAATCTCCCGGCAACGCATTTTGGCACAACCGCTTGCCAGTCCCTAAACTGTGCAAACTAATTGTTTTCCGGTTTGGGTCTTTTTTCGTTGGTGACGCTTGCCAGCCACCGACATAGCAAAACCCATACTTGGGATGTTTGACGATTGAGCCGCGTTTAAACCCTGCGCTAATCGTACCGCCATATCTAGAACGAATATGACCGGGAGCGTGTTGCAATCGATGTAGCTGTCTTCTGTGAAACTCCAGAGGCATCACTTCTATCAACACTGTGTTATCGGGTTCAAAATGTCCTCCAACATACCAATTAGCAAGCACCCAAGAATCAACGCAGTGAGCCTCAAATTTGTTTGACAATTTCTGCTTTGATTTCTTGAGTCCCAGACTTTGACGCAGATTGTAGGTATCGTTACCCGTTTTGATTTCAAGGTGTGCAATACGAGTAAGTTCCCGATAAAACCAGCGTTTGCCTACTTCCAGAGGGCTAAACGACACGTTCCACTTGCGTGCGTTTTTCCTCTTTCGGGCTTTGATATCTTCGACGACGAAAGTTGATACCGGAAACATCAAGGTTAGCCATTTAGCTATTCTTAATTTCCACTGCCACCTCGCCTTAGTCGATGGGGGCAGGCGATGTTTGTTGACCAGTCGGTTTGCTCGGTTTTGGCGGCATGGCGTCTTGCGAAAACGTCTGGCGCGTCGCATATTTCGCCGTGTCTCAATATGGTCTTTCACCCAATCGACGGCGTGGGTTTGCACGTTGAGGTAGGCATGAGCTTTGGATTTGACTGTAAAAGCTTCTCGCTTTGAACCTGGGTCAATACCAACTGCTATTGGTTGGCGGTGCGTGTTTGATGGTTCTACATTGAGTCGAACGCAAAACACTCCTTTTTTCCAAAATGGGGTGGCGATGCCCGCCTTAATCCAACGCCGCGCACGACTTGGCGTAGTAGGCATTAGCGGTCTGTTTTCACTATCTAGAACTGGTACAAACATTTACGGTAAGTCTCTTGCGAGTATATATTTCCCTTCGACACTGACAGCTATAGAGGTTAAAAACTAGGGAGGCATTCTTGACGTATTTCGAGCTACCACGCCCAGGCTGTTCAGTTTTTTGTCCCAACGATGCGGTTGGCGTCTAGACACTATTTTAGTCTCAAATTAAGAAGTTGGTGAATCTCCCTCTTTCAAGCCCCATGCCTTAAGGCTGGGGTTAGTGACATTTTAACTATTTCAACTATTCCAACTTGAACTTAGGACTTGTTGTTACATTCGTAGTGTCATTTAACCGCTATAAGATTCGATCGCGCGTGCGTCGGGAGTGTCCGCTCTCAAGCTGCGGACTGAAGTCCGCACTACAAACCGTTTTTGTTATGTTAATCAACTGTCAACTGTCCCAGGTCAACTGTCAACTGTCCCAGGTCAACTGTCAACT
The DNA here is from genome assembly GCF_020738665.1 of Microcoleus sp. PH2017_08_TRC_O_A. Classification (NCBI taxonomy): domain Bacteria; kingdom Bacillati; phylum Cyanobacteriota; class Cyanophyceae; order Oscillatoriales; family Microcoleaceae; genus Microcoleus; species Microcoleus sp. PH2017_08_TRC_O_A. The sequence goes on along the minus strand of NZ_JAEQCE010000051.1, from coordinate 17,467 downwards.
GTCCCAGGTCAACTGTCAACTGTTTTTCAAGCTTGTCATATCTCAAATCCAGATTCAACCCGTCATTTGCCGTAGTCAATTGTTACAAAAAAGATACAAAAGCATCTATTTCTCCTCGCAACTCGTCTTACTCTATATCGAGTCCGAATGATTAGCGACTATTTTATCAGGGACAATGCAACACTTAACTCAGCATGATTTTCAAATTTTTTCAGGATGCTTACAGGAACTCTACAAAACTTGTACCGTTGAGGATTTCTCATCTCATCTGCTGGCGATCGTCTCGAAGGTTATTTCCGCAGTAGATTACACCTACACCACCCTCTCCTTCGAGAATAGCAAGACTACCTCCCTCGACTATAAACCCGCCCCTGGGTTCGATCGCCTTGATACAGTGAATTTTGAGAAAGTTGCTAACCAGCATTTTTACGAAAACCCTCTAGTCGGTAATTATCTCCGAACTCGTGACGATCGAGCGCATAAGGTTTCAGACTTCTTAAACGAGCAGCAACTGCACCGTCTGGAAGGATTGTATGGAAAGGTGATGCAGCCTAGAGGAATCAAGGATCTGATCGCAGTTTCACTACCTCTTGCTTTGGCTGCTAAATCTGCGAGCAAGCTCTACTCTGGACAAGATGATATTATTGCGATTACACTTTTGGGAGATCGGATTTTTACTGAGCGCGATCGCTATTTATTCAATTTACTGCACCCTCATCTGGTACAAGCCCAGCAAAACATGAATCAGTTTACCCAAATAGAACAGGAGTGGGTAGAACAGCGTCATACTCTGGAGGCATTAGGAATTATTTCTCTCAACGGAGATGGGCAAGTTCAATTCATGAGCGAACGAGCTTTGCATTGGCTGAAACAGTATTTTCAAGACTCACATTTTTCAACAAAATGTTTGCCAGACAATTTGCAGAGATGGGTTAAATATCAGTTGTCGCTGGTAACACCAAGTGATGAAATCCCTGCACCTCATTTACCGCTGAAATTAGAACAAGCAGGAAAACAATTAATTGTACGCTTTCTGACTGAGCAACCGCTGGAAAAATATCTATTGTTGCTTGAAGAAGAGGAGTTTTTAACTCTATCATCCGTATCTTTGGAATTCCTAGGATTAACCAAGCGGGAAACAGAAGTATTGTTTGAGGTGACGCAAGGTAAGACTAATCCAGAAATTGCGGCAACACTGAGTCTGAGTATTGGTACAGTCAGAAAGTATTTAGAACATATCTACTCAAAGCTGGGAGTACAAACTCGTGCGGAGGCGGTAGTAAGTGCTTTGAAACAGCTTGGGAAACTTCGTTAAAGTGGGAATTTACTGATTGTATTCCCAAAGGAGTTGTTAGGATGGATAAGAATTCCGGCTTCTTAGTAGAATCGGCTCATTTTCCAAAATCGATTTCTATCTCTCTTTGGTTACTTTAGGTGATTTAAAAATCATGTCAAATCTTGTGAATCCAGAAGATTATGATTCGATCGCCCAGACGAATGACGAGTCGATCGCACTTGCGATCGCGATTACGGTAATTCCTCAAGAAAACGGGTACACACTGGTTTTTGCGAGAATCTCCCAAGTGCGATCGAACATTTGCTCGATCGAATGGTGCGGCCCTCAGTCGATTGTAGATTTTCAACAGTTGACAGTTGACAGTTGACAGTTGACAGTTTGAGAGCTACCTCTACCCTTAAGTCAGAGAATTGGAGTAATGAATCGTCTTTTTAATTTCTCCCTCAAATGGTTCCGGCTTTCAACCAATTCTTTCTGGTAGATTTTAGATTTACTTTTTTTTAGCGAAAGATGAGAATACCACAGCAAAAGCAGATCGAGCTAATTGATTTTAGCCGAGAACTGACATCAGATTTTCTGTTACCTCAGCGGGAGCATCTCAGTTTTGCATTTGTAGTGCTGTCGGGAGCTCGCGTGCTTTATAAAGCACGCGAGCGAGACCCTCGCACTACGTAAAAAATGCTTTTTACCAAATTGGGATGCTCCCGGAACATCAAGCTACTTGGCACGTTATTGCTCATTTTGCAAAACTAGGATAAAGCGTTGCCATCCCTTGCGGTTCGTGGCTGTATTTCCCACTTTGCGAAGGTGTGTATGTCTCGTTATACAAACAGAGGCTATCAGGATTTTTCAACACAAACTGCATCATCCGCCGATGGGCTTCACCTCGGAAAAACTGTTTCAGATCGGCTTCTGAACGCCAGTAACTGACCATAATCACTTCCTTTGGCCCACAAATTCCTGCTTTCACTTGCACGCAGCCTTCAGCTTTACCAGTCGAAGTGCCGATCGACACTAGATTTTTCCACATCCAGAAAAACCCCGCGCGATCGCGTGCCACAAAGCCGTTGACAAACACCACTGCTTCCGCGCGATCGGGCAAATCGATCTGGTAAATCGAATATCTGTTTGCATTTGCCATCTTCAAACTCCTTGAAAATCTTACTACCTGGAAATTACATATTCAATCTCACGACTATTCACTAAATTGAATATACAATTTATGATATATTCAACTTAGTGAGTATGTCAACCCCTAGCCTATGTCTCTTAGCTATGCCATTCTGTCAGTCTTAGTAAGCGCTCCCAGCAGTGGTTACGACCTAGCCAAGCGCTTCAATCCCTCTGTGGAAGGATCGGTTGGTTTTTTTTGGAGTGCCAGCTTCCAGCAGATTTACCGAGAATTGAGCCGCCTCGAAGAAAAGCAGTGGCTGCAAGCCGAATCCGTACAGCAGGAAAATCGACCCGACAAACGTGTCTATACCGTGACGGGATTGGGCAAACAGCAGTTGTGTCAATGGATTGCTGAGTCGGAGGAGATGGCACCAATCAAGGATGAGTTACTCGTCAAACTCTATGCTGGCTATCTGGTGTCTCCTCAGGCGATCGTGGCAAAACTCGAAGTGCACCGCCAGCAACATCAGCAGCGATTAATGATTTATCAACAAATTAAAACCCAGGAATTTACAAATCCCCAAAAGTTGTCAAACAGCCTAAAATTTCAGTACATGACGTTACTGCGCGGGATTCACTACGAAACAGGCTGGCTAGCTTGGTGTGACGAGATCCTGCTGTTGCTGCAATAAGTGCAAGGCGAAGGCAATTTTTTACTAAAATTCTGCAATTTTCTCCTAGATTCCTGAGTGGTAACTTTTCTAAAGTATTAGCAGCAGTTTCGCCCGGTAGAAAGATGATCCAAATTCAACCGACAAATATGACTTTCCCTCTTTGGGGTTTGGTAATTTTCATTTTGTGGACGATCGCAATTGTTATCGCCCTCATAGCAGTCAGGATTAGGCATCTATCTGCGGGCGGATCTCCCAAAGATTTCGGTACACAAAACGATGAAAGCTTGCTGTGGCGACTATTTCGAGTACAATCCAACTTGATAGAAAACCTGCCTTTGTATTTGGGAGTTCTTTTCCTGCTAACAGTTAGGGGCGTCTCTGGAATAGCCGTAGATTCGCTGATTGTTGCGTACATCGTATTTCGGCTGCTGCATTCAATGATTCACATCGCCGGTCTCAATCCTATGTTTAGGGTATTAAGCTTAGGGATGCAGTTAAGCTGCTTGGTAGCCTTAATTGTTATGGCAGTTTTGTAGTTGATGACTTACACAACGAACACATATATTGTAGGGTGCGTCAAGCCCACAATCTAATTATTTCGCACGCAGCCTAAGTCTGACGCACCTTACTTACAAGTCTATAGATCGTCTAAAATTACTGTCTGTGATTTCGCTAACCAACCTAAATTATGGAATCGCGTTAGCAATCTTTGGCTGGTATAATAATAAGCTGTTTTAGTTTTTACATTTTGGACTGACTCGCGTCCCCAGGCCACAAAAGTTGGATTATTTTTGAGATTTAGTTTAAATACTGAGCGAGCTTATTTTTAAACATAAATCGTAATCTTTTTAAAATTTAACAGTTAATTTTCCGCAATCCCCCTGACAACTGCTGTATCAAAAGGCTAAGCTAGATACAAGCTTAAACTTCCTTTTCTAGAGACAAACCGCAGCCAATTTCACTCGCCTTTTAACTATGGCAAAAGAATTAGCAATAGACACTCGCGGACTTACCAAACAATTCGATCGCCATATTGCCGTCAATGACATCGACTTGCAAGTCGGCGCCGGGGAAATCTGTGGCCTCATCGGCCCCAACGGTGCGGGCAAAACTACCTTGCTGCGAATGTTGGCCTCCGCTGAAGAACCTACTACAGGGGAGATTTACATCAACGGCAAACGCTTGTTGCGCGATCGATCTAATCCCACTCTCAAACAGCGCATCGGTTTTCTTCCCGACGATTTTCCGCTTTACGACGATTTGACTGTTTGCGATTATTTAGATTATTTTGCCAGACTCTACAACCTGCGACAACCCCGGCGCAGAGAGCGCATCTATGCAGTTTTAGAACTCGTGCAATTAACCAACAAGCGCAACAGCTTAATTTCCACTCTGTCGCGGGGAATGAAGCAGCGCCTGAGTTTGGGGCGCACGATTATTCACGAACCGCTGTTGTTGCTGTTAGACGAACCAGTTTCGGGTTTAGATCCGATCGCGCGATCGCAATTTCGCGAAATCATCAAATCCTTGCAACAAGCCGGGATGACCGTAGTCATATCATCCCACGTTCTCAGCGATTTAGCCGAACTTTGCACCTGGGTAGGGATTATGGAATTGGGCTATCTTGTGGAAAGCGCCCCTTTACAAGAACTTTACAAACGCCTCGGGAAACAGCAAATTTTCCTGTCAACTTTGGGCAATTTAGAAGGGTTGACATCCGAACTCAAGAACTTTCCTTGGGTTGAAAGTTGGGAAATAGTGCCGGAAACTCAGCAGGTGTGCGTTCATTTTTCAGGAAGCCGGGAAGATGCAGCGAATTTATTGCGATCGCTCGTCAATGCCAATATTCCCCTCACAGAATTTCACTGCACTCAAGAAGACTTAGAAACTATCTTTCTGAAAATGGGACACAAACAAGCATCTTAAATAGCCTTGGACGCACGGGCGGTCAAAAACCTGGTTTTTACCAAAATCTTTCATCGGAGCCACGAGACTCACAAAAAAACCCGGTTTCTGTGGTCTAAATGCGTTCAATGGGTGCATCTGGGTTTTGAAGAGGGCGAAGCATGACCGCATATAAGTTATTAGTTATAATCCCATATTGACTGCGGTCATGCTTCGCCCCTACAAACATATTTGCCTTGCACAGGTCGCTGCACCCAGTTCAAGACTATTAAATAAATCACCCGATTTCCAATTGTTCACTCACAACTCAAAACAATTATCTATGACTCTCAACTTGCTAGACACAATCGGTAACTGGAATTCCCAGTTATTTCGAGAACTTAAAGGCCGGCTGAAAATGGGCAATATTGCGATCGCCAGCGTCCTTTCCCTCAGCAGTCAACTGGTGCTGTTTTTGTCGTCGAGGAGCCAGATACCCGTTGCGCCTCTTCCCAGCGATTACAAGTACCCCATTCATCACAGATTCTGCACTGGATTTGATGGCAATACCAAAGGTGATTCAATCAAGTGTATCCAAGATGCGGCAGGAAATTTCATCATTAACTGGCCCTCTTGGTGGCTAGAAATATTCGTTTACCTGAGCATATTTAGTGCGATCGCACTTTTAGTAGCCGGCACTTATATGCTTGTGAGCGACTTAGACAAAGAGGAACGTCGAGGTACACTCAACTTTATTCGCCTCAGCCCCCAATCTGCCAACACAATTTTTCTGGGTAAAATTCTCGGCGTCCCAATTTTACTGTATCTGGCAGCAATTCTTGCTGTACCGCTGCACCTGTACAGCGGATTAGCAGCTCAAATACCTCTGCATCATATTTTATGTTTCGACATAGCAATGGTAGCTAGCTGTGCTTTATTTTACAGCGGTGCAATGCTATTTGGTTTAACAACCAGTTGGTTGGGAGGGTTTCAGCCTTGGCTGGCTAGTGCTGCGGTTTTGGGTTTTATTAGCACAGCTTTTAAGGCACCATCAGTCGGCAATGCTGCGGACTTGTTAGCATTTTTCTCTCCGGCTGCTGTCTTGAAACAGGTAGCTTATCAAGTTAATGAGTCATCCCATTCTAACCTTAACTGGTTAACTGAGGAGTTCGATAGTCTGGAATGGTTCCATTTGCAGATTGGCAAAAATCTTGTGTCTTCTACCGCCTTATCTTTATTGATTTGTGCAGTGGCAACCTATTGGATATACCAGGGATGGCAGCGTCGCTTTCCCAACCCCACCGCCACTGTTTTGAGCAAGCGACAAAGTTATTTGCTGGTGATTTCCTATCAGTCAATAATTTTAGGATTTGCACTCCAATCAAATAAATACTCCCTTGATGAAATCGTCTGTTTGTCGATCCCAAATTTGATGGTTTTTTTAGCTTTGATTGCGGCTTTAACCTCGGAAAGACAAGCTTTGTATGATTGGGCGAGGTATCGGAAACAAATCGTTCCGAGTAGTCAGAAGTTGTGGCGCAAATACCCAATACTCGATTTAATTTGGAGCGAAAAAAGTCCAGCACCAATTGCAATAGCAATCAATCTCCTCAGTTCGACAGTGATTTTAACACCTTGGCTGCTGGTGAATCACACCGCTTTTCCTGCGATGATTGCGTTTATCAATCTTATCCTGATTTACGCCGGCCTCACTCAGCTATTCATGTTCGCAAAAATCCGAAATCAAGCAGTTTGGGCGACTTGTACAGTCGGAGGGGCTATCCTTTTACCACCAATTATTTTGTCTGTGCTTTCCCTCTACCCAGCAAAAGCTCCTTTCATTTGGCTGTCTTTAGTATTTCCCATCTTTGGATCTTCATCTGCCTTGAGAGACCAGTCAATATATGACATTTGTGTCTCGATACTCTGCCAGTGGACTGTGTTGGTGCTGCTGAATCTGCAATTGAGGCGGCAACTCCGAATCGCTGGGGAATCGGCATCTAAAGCTTTGCTGAAGGCTTGAAAAAGGGAGAATGCAGTGCGCCCCGATCGCAATCGGTGGGCATTCCTGACCTCAAAAACCCGGTTTCTTTGTAGATTTATCGTCAACGCAAAACTCGTAGAAACCGGGTTTAAAGCTATCTTTGGAGCGGCAATTAAACTCTCCGAAGTCTTGTTCAGTTTGTTGATTTAAAATTCTAAAATTTCTCTAAGTACACTCTTTAAATCCGCATCAGCAGGACGTTTTGAAAACTGCTCGTGACTGTAAATCCGAACGAGTTTAATAATACAAGTAGTTGCGTTAACTAAGTACATTAGTCTAATCTGTCCCGAAGCTCCTTTAGCAATCCTAAAATCTATCTTGTGAAATGTCCATTCTTCTGGCAACTTAATTTTTCCCGGTAAAGGCTCATTACGGGAATTGTTTGGATATTGGTAATCAATTAATTCTTCCAAAACTTTTGAAATTATTTCAACAAAGCTAGCTCCGTGAATTTTTGCAAGTTTTTTAAAGGAACGGTTGAAATTGTCGGAAGCTTCAATCGAGAAGGGAGTTGAGCCACTCATGGACTTCTCCTTTTTCAATACGATTTGATGATTCGGAATCAAAGGTATCCTTCAAAACTTCAGACATTGCTAGTTCGTATGCGGGGTGCTTGCGCTCTATCAAATCGAGCTTCTGATAACCTAATGCTTTCATGTCTTCGAGAAGAATTGGCTCCGTTGAACTTGCTTCAGGAAGTAGACCTTTACGAGCTTTTTTCCAAGGAAATTCACCGTGAGTCATATTGCTTAATCCATAAGCATGATAACCACCGAAATATCCCCAAATTTCTTCTAAAAGCTCTTGCTTATCAGAGGTAAGCTGCAATAAGGATTCTTTGTTAGGAATAGGTAGCTGGCTAGCTTCAAACTCACTGTAAAACCTATAAGCAGGAGGACAAACAGGGCCGTAGCGCCATGCTTGGATTTCTTCTCCAAAGAAGGCCTCATCATAGAGTGCCAAATGCAAGCTCTGTGCGTAGTATAAAAGCTTCTGAATCTTCATATTAGTCATGTCAGCTTCTATACCATCTTCATAAGCTCTGATAATGAAGTAGCGAGCCAAATTGAGACAGTCGATCATAGCTCCGACCCTCAGTCTAGAACAAATACTTTTCGATCGCCAGATTGGCAGCATATCGATACATACTATTATAATTGAAACTGAGTCGCGAGTGTAATATCAAATCAGCCGATCGCACAAATGTAAATTCGATCGCCCATTCCAATCGCGATCCGCCTCTCATAAGCTAACTATACTTGCGGCCGCGCCACTGAGTCGGCTGATTAAACGCAGAAATTAGAATCCGCACAAACGCTAACGGATCGGCTAAAGGTGACAGCCAAAATAGCCATTTACCAGAAGCTTCAGTGCGATCGTAACTCGGAGCGATCGCGAAACACAAAGCCGATCGCACCGCAACCAAAAATACATTCAATCCCCACAGCCCAAACTGCCCAGATACAGCGATCGCAGGTAGGGAACCCGATAGCAAATACCAAAGGACGATCGGCACCGGCAAACCTTGAACCGCCAACAACAGCCACAAATCGCCCCAAATTTGACCGCCAGAAGCAGCATCTTTCAAATCGAGCGATCGACCCCATTCATTCCAAGTCTCGATCGCCCCCTCATACATCCGCACCTTCAAGACTTTCGCCCCATCCAAAAAGCCCACCTTAAAGCCCTGAGCCGCAGCATAGCGAGCCAGAGTCACATCATCGCAAAAAGAACCTTTTGCGACTTCATAGCCCCCTAAAGCCACCAAAACCTCGCGCTTACAGAGGAAACACTGACCGTTTGCCATCACCCGTTCCGGCACATCCCCGCCGGTTCCCGTGGGGCCGAAGCGATACACCAAAGTCATTAACAGCGCAGGTTGCAGCCACAACTCGCCCGGATACTTGAGGATGAACTGCGGCGACAGCGAAATCAAATCGTAATTTCCAGCAGCAGCAGTTTTGAGCAAACTTGCGATCAAACCCGGATGCGGCTGAGTATCCGCATCTATCCCCAAAATCCACTCGCACTTCTCGGAAGTTGCCAAAAAACCCCAATTCAGCGCCCACGGACGCCCCACCCAACCAGGCGGTAACGGATCGTCGTTAATTAAGCGAAACCGGGGGTCTTTTTCGGCGGCAGCTTTGACTAAATCCCCTGTTCCATCTACCGAATAGCTGTCAACAACTACCACCTCTCGGAGCTCGTAACTTTGGTGACTCAATCCTTCCAAACAAGGTGCAATTCTTTCTGCTTCGTTCAAAGTCGGCACCACCGCAGTACAAGCACCCAACAAGTCCAGCGTCGGGGAATCTGGTTCCAGGGGCGGGATGCGCGAGGGGCCTTTAATTAACCGCGACATTAAAAGGGCGGTAGCGGGTAATTGCAACAGCAAAAGTGCGGCAGGGATGATGATTGTCAGGTGGTTAGGATCGATCATAGGATTTTAGATTTTAGATTTTAGATTTTCAATTGAATAATTTGGAATTACGGCTGGTGTCAATTTGAAAAATTTAATCAACTTTTGATATCATGTCCTGTCGCTTACCACAACAAAAACGGTTCGTAGTGCGGACTTTAGTCCTCAAGATCGGAGCGGACTAAAGTCCGCACTACGAACGAATATTATTGCGGTTAATCGACGATCGGACACGCTATGACCTCAAACATATTAACGGTTCGTAGTGCGGACTTAAGTCCGCAGCCTGAGTGCGGACTAAAGTCCGCACTACGAACGAATATTATTGCGGTTAATCGACGCTCGGACACGATATGACCTCAAACATATTACAGGAATTTGGCATGAAAATATAATTGCTGAAAAACCCGGTTTCTTGTTAAAACCGGGTTTTTAAATTAGCTCAAAATTTCCTGTGAATTTTTGCCAAATCAGCAGTGAGCTCGTGTCCGCTCAATTACCATAACAAAAACGGTTCGTAGTGCGGACTTAAGTCCGCAGCCTGAGTGCGGACTAAAGTCCGCACTACGAACGAATATTATTGCAGTCAATCGACCGGAAACGATATGATTCCTCATCAGCCGCTTACTTCCGCAAAGCGCCTACGCGCTGAGATGGAATTTCAGCTTTGAGAGCAGATTCCAAAGACGGAATTGCTTCTGTTATGTCATCTGCTGCGGGTTTAGCGATCGAGCTTAATACGATCGCCGGAACTACACCCAGAAGCACAGCTAGCGATGTCGGGAACCAGAACCGAGAATCCAAGGAAGTGACAGTGATAATCGCTCCGAAAGCAAAGTTTACCAAATAAACAATTAAAGGCAAACTCAATTCCGATCGCTCTAATTTTATCGAAGTTTTTCTCCAAAAGAAAGCTGCTACAGACATAAACAGCGCCCCGGTACCCATCCAGCCCGCCAAATTGCGGTAAGGCATCCCAAAGAAAGCGCCAAGTTCCTCAAACTCCCAAAAAGGTACAGAAGTTTGACTCATCGCCGGATCTAGTACAAAATCCCAAGCTGTCAATAATAGAGCGCCAAGGGCGATCGCGCCTATTTGGCGCACCCAATTCAATTCGCCTTTACCACCAGCCAGCCCAGCGCGAGCAATTATATATGAAACCAGTCCTAGATAAAACCACGACATGGGAATTGTAAACGGCACCAGCCCTGCAATTTTGTAGCCCAACCCGCTTAAATAGTGGTAATGGCCGAAGGGAAAACCCGTACTCGTTCCCAACAACTCGCTACTCAAAGATAAAAACACAGAAGGCAGCAAAAATGTCAGAGTTGCACCCAGCCCCAACGTCCGATAGGCATAGAGAGCAACCGCTGCTGCGCCAAAAATGATATAAACTACTCCACCCCCAGCCATCCCCCATTGGAACAAAGTTTGTCCGGCGGGCGATAAATTCATCACGAATTCGGGATGGGGTAAAATCAGCAGCAACCCTGCCAATCCAAAGGCCATTGACAAGACGTGGGCAATCAGGCAAAAGCGCTCAGCTATCAAAAGTTGCTTCATGGGACTCCTCGAAAAAATATTAGATGCAGAAAGCACTCGTTACAGTTTACAATTTTTTACAATAAACCAACACCAATAGGGCACCAGCATTTTTCCAAGATTTGCGCCCAATCCCGAGAAACCCCGTTGCTGATTGAGTGTCTGGTTGCAACAAGCCTATACAAAATTGCAAAAATAGCTGGGAAGATCCCCAGAACCCGTCCCAAAAATCAGCAGTCATTACACAAATTAGGTACGTTGTTGGGATGCGAGCCCTCTTTGCTTAGATCTTATGAAAGAGCGCTGAAGCGCAACTACATACCTTGGCCCAAGCACGAGCCAATCTTCGATCGATAATTTTGGTATGTTGTTGGGATGGGAGCACTCTTTGCTGAGATCTAGGAAAGAGCGCTGAAGC
>NZ_JAEQCE010000051.1:0-5977 GCF_020738665.1 Microcoleus sp. PH2017_08_TRC_O_A | reverse complement strand
GATGGGAGCACTCTTTGCTGAGATCTAGGAAAGAGCGCTGAAGCGCAACTACGTACCTTGGCCCAAGCACGAGCCAATCTTCGATCGATAATTTTGGTAGTTTCAGATTTCTTTTCCCGACAATAAAACCACCCAACTAAGAGGGCGGGCCAGGGGGCACCGCCCCTACAAACTGCTTTCGGAGTCAACAGTCAACAGTCAACAGCCAACTGTCAACTTATTGCCAATTCCCTACTAGCACGAAAGGCGCCCAGAAATAAGGATTTTGATACTCTTCGTTTTGCAGCAGGGTTAATTGAGCGTTGCGGAGGGCTTCAGCTTTGCTGGCTTTAGAACCACCAAGCTGGCGGTAAAACTCAGTCATAAAAATAGCGGTAGATTCGTCGTTTACTTGCCAAAGGGTGGCGACTGTGCTGCGAGCACCCGATCGAATTGCGGCGCCAGCTAAACCCAATGCGGCCCGGTTATCGCCGGAAGCAGTTTCGCAAGCACTCAACACCAAAAGCTCGATCGGCTGTTGTTTCTCCCCAGTGCGCGATCGCAAAAGTCGATCGAACTCCTTAACATTTACTTTTTGATCCCAAGTCACAATAAAAGTATCCGCCGCATTCGAGCTAAACTGACCGTGAGTTGCTAAATGGACGATCGGGTAAGACAAAGCTTTAATGCGATCGTGCAACTGCGTGCTGACAAAATCTTGATTCAGCAGCGCACTCGCCGGCATCTGGGCTGAAATTTGTTCGAGTTCCTCTTTCACCCCCGGCAAAGCCGAGAAGCCTTGACGCGATTCCGACAAGCCACCAGTTAGCACTTTTAACTTTACTTGGCTGAGCGGTTTCGGTGCCAGCAATTGCAGTCCCGGCGCCAAAGCAATACTGTATTTTTCTACCAAAAACTTTTCGCCATCGTGCAGCACTGCGATCGGCAGATTTCGCAAGTAACCATCGAGCACAAATACCAGCGTTTTAATCCCGCTGGCAGTCAAATCGGCTTCTGCGGGGCGGATTAACCAGTCGTAAACCTGTTGAATAGGTGGGAACCTGTCGCGCACAAAAGCAGAAGGCCTGATGGTATTTTTGGCTAGTTTGAAGGCTGTTTCTAACTCGGATTGAGACTTCTTAGTCGTATAGCGGCGCAGAGGCTTGCCGGGAATTGACAAAATTACCTCCAAACGATCGCTCAAAATAATTGGGTAAATCACCGCCGCCGTCGGATCGATTTCCTCGATCGACTTTGGTTTAGCATCAGCACAAGCATCCCGAAAAAAGTTATCCAATTCCGCCAACTGCAAAGATTCCACCGTTTGGCGAGCCTGTTTTAACTTATCTTGAGTGGGGGATTCATCTTGCAACAGCAGCCCGACTAATTCCCGATAAACTGGTTCGGCACTTTCCCGAAACGAAAATTGCACTTCGGGATTAACTGTTACCAAATCGCCGCGCAGAGAAGACAATACATTTACAGCTTGAGTATATTGAACGATCGCCCCTTCTGTATTCCCCTGAGCTTTCCGAATCCGTCCGAGTTGCCACAATAATTGATAGGCAATATCGGGAGATTGAAACGCCGGTGCTAAACTCAAAGCTTCAAGAGTCAAAGTTTCAGCTATAGAATGCTGTTGTTTGAGTTCGTAAACCTTGCCCCTAGCTCCTAAAATATAAGCTTGTATTCGTTTGTCGCCCAAACGGTTTGCCGATTCCCCAGCCAAGGAAAGCATTTGAGCGATATCGCTCAAACCTGGAGTACCGATTGGTAATTTATCCAATTTAATCAAGGTCTGTGCTAGATTAATTTGAGCGTAAAGCCCAGCACGATTGGAAGGGAATTGAGCGACTTGAGGTTCAAGAGAACGCCACAAAATCTGTGCTTCCGAGGCATTTTGGCTATCTGCAAACAGACTCAATTGATTCAACCTCGCCTGCATCCCGATAGTTGATTTCCCCGGCATCGCCTCTGCCGCTAGAGCATAATATTCTAAGGCGGAGCGTTCCAAATCAGTCCGCTTTTCCATACTCAAACCCGGTTTATTGCTTTTAGCCCGGGCTGTGTTTCCCAAATTCAAATAAATTGCAGCCTCTTCTTGTCGGACACCTATTTTTCGGGCTGCTTCCATTCCCGCTGACAGCAAATCCTCGGAGCGTTCCAGTTGTCCCAAAACCCGCAGCACCCTGGCTAAAGCATTAATTGCCCGAATATTTTCTAAGGAAACAGATTGATTTTTCAAACTTACTAAGCCTGCGGGCAAAACTTCACAGGTTTTGTTTTCCAGGTTCAAAGAACCTAACAATATTTTGCAAGCTCTGGGGTAAAGTCCGAGAGTTTCCCAAGCTCGACTTTGATTGATTTGAACTTGCAAAAGTTGATTTTTGCTATCAATTTGCTCAAAAAATTTAGCAGCTTGCGTCCAAATGTCGATCGCATCTTGAGTCTGCCCCCGTTCGAGTTTAATCTGTCCTTGAATGTTGAGAGTTTCCGCCCAAATCCGCTGCTGTTCGGGAGTTTTGGGTTGCGCCCGCACCACCGACAAACTCGAATTCACAGCTTGTTCTGCTTGTTCCCAAAGCGCTAGTTGCCCGTAGGTTGCAGCTAAATTGCTCAAAGCCGCCGCGCGATCGAGATTTTGACCTTTTGCCTCAAATTGCGTCGCCGCTTGCTGTAACAGCGGCACAGCTTCGGAAAAACGTTCTGAAGCATACAGAGTTCGAGCTTGTCGGACAAGCTGCACCGCTGGTGGTGACCGCATCTGAGCAACTGCGGGAGGAATCGCCACCGCTAGCAGACAGGATATCAGAAATAAGAGAATTGCTTGTCGGAGCGATCGGGTAAATTTCATATTCAAGCACTTGTAGGAAGACGGGGAGAGAGTGGGAGAGGGTGAAATAGGGCATTAAAATACAATAGGCTTGGGTTATAATTGTCATTGCGAGGAACGAAGCAATCCCAGAATCTATTTTTCACATTGCTTTTTCCCCCTGTACCGTCCTAAGTAAACTGTATTGGGTGATAATTGTCATTGCGAGGAACGAAGCAATCGCAGAAGGGAGCATCTCAGTTTTGTAAGAAGCATTTTTTATTTATACGGTTTACTTAATGCTTTTTTGTCATTGCGAACGTCCACGCGCGGCAATCGCAGCGTCTATTTTTCACCTCGTTTTTCCAACGGACTGTCTTAAGTAAACCGTATTGGCTTATACACGCACGCGAGCGGGGACGCACGCGAGCGGGGACGCTCGCACTATAGCAAAACTGAGATGCTCCCATCGCAGAATTTATTTTTCACATGGCTTTTGCTCTCTTGGCGGTCTGCTCTCAATTGTATTGCATTAAAATAGACAATTTAAATTCAGTACACCACTTACCAATCACCAATTAATCGGGTGCATCTGGTTTTTGAAGCCTGAAGAAGCATGACTGCATATAAGTTATTAGTTATAATCTTATATTCACTGCGGTCATGCTATAGCCCATACAAACATATTTGCTTGCATTGAGATGCACCCAATTAATCCGCGTTTATCCGCCGTAAAAAACATCTTGTCAGCGCGACGGACAAAGAGAATTCGATCGAGGATTGCGAGACTCAGCAGCATTACCTGGATTGTATCCAACCAGCGTCACCTCCCCTTTCTCATTCACCACCCAACCGCGCGCCGGAACTACTTCCCGAGCTTTTTTTTCCCTTTCTTCCTTCGGACTTCTATCCGTTACATCCGTTACATCCCGTACAGCGCTCGTTGCCGAACTTCCTTCTGCTTCCACCCACGGAAACGGCGTTTGTGCGCTACCAAGAAAGTCATTAGGACTCGGTGGCACTCCTCCTTTCCCCGTGACAGTAAACTCGTTATCGGCTCCTTCAACGCAGGGATTAGCAGCAATTAACGCAGCCGGATTCACCACATTTTGTGGCAACTCTACTAAACCTTGAGCGGGATTTACCCCAGAAGCAGTAAATGTTACCGCCCCTTGCAAAGCCGGGCCAGCACTTTGAGAAATCGCGGTGATGTCGCTACTTTGAAGCAGAGATGTGGGACTGACTTGCAAAGCTGCAAATTGCGCGTCACTGAGATTCAACCTGCTTCTGACTTGTTCCCGGCCAACTGCTGCAAAGCCCAAGACATTCGGGACATTAACATTGACGCGGCCGCCACCTGCGGTGCGGGCGTTGGCGGTGATGTCGCTGTTTTCTTGGGGGAGGGCGAGCAAAGTATTGCTATTAATATTGATATTGCCACCTTCAGAAGTACCCGCATCGGTGGTAATTCGACTTCCGCGGCGCAATTGGATGTCTCGTGCTTGCAGGTTAATATTTGCTCCGACACCGGATGCACTTCTACCATCAATGCTACCTTTGTTGTCAAGGCCGATCGCATTTGCGACAATATTGATATTACCAGCGCGCCCGGTTCCCAAAGCTTGCACCGTCACATTGCCTTCATTCCGGACAATCAATCGATCGACATTCAAGTTCACCGAACCTGCATTTGCCGTAGCATTGGGATTATCACCCGTCGCCTTGCCAACAGAAGCATCAATAGAACTGTTAAAACGAGGATTACCTAAACTACCATTTACTTCGACGCGATCGGCATTAATCGTAATATCCCCCACGTTTCCTTTACCCGAAGAATTAGAAGAAATGAAGCCCCCATCCCGCAGAATCAGGTTTCGCGTGTCAATGCGGATATCCCCGGCCCGGCTAGAACTAATTGTTCCAGAGGAAAAAGCACTAGCAACTTGATTCCCATTGCTCAAAACTTCAGAAATACCTGCAATTTCTACTGATTCGCTAGCCCTAACAGTTAAGTTTCCTCCTGGCCCCCCATTCGTAGAGAAGATAACTCCGCCAACCGAAACACCGCTCCCCAAGGTGAACGCGGAGCCCCCAGAAAGACTCAGCCGTTTTGTATCGATAGTGATATCTCCCGCCTTTCCGGTAGAGCCGATGGTAAGCGTGCTGATGCCGCTTGCGACAGCAGTTTGAGAAATGGTGTTCGACAATTGTACCGATTCAGCAGCTTTAATTGTTATATTTCCCGATCGGGCAGCGTTGTAGCTAGTGCTGGCGAGAATAGCACCATCGCGCAGGATCAATCTTTGGACATCAACGGTGATATTTCCTGCCGCACCGGTACTCCCTTTCGTTGTTGCGTTGTTGCTCCCAGAACCCTGAATCTCAAAAGTATTCGCACGGATGCTTAAATTTCCACCATTTCCAGCACCAAAAGCTATGCCGCCAAATATTGCACCATCCCGCATCAGCAGGCGTCCAGTATCGATTTTAATGTCTCCGGCTGCTCCAGCGCCAGCAGTAGCATTAAGCAACACAAAGTTCGCAGCTAATGGGTCGATTAGTCCCGATGCCAGATATTTAATTACAATCTGTTGAAAGCCCTCAATTCCCAGCCCGCTGATTTCTATTGCATCAGCAGCACGCAAATTGATATTACCTCCAGCACCATCTCCAAAAGTGAAAGTAGACAATTGCGTCCCGTTTTGCACTTGCAACTTTTGGGTGTTTATATCAATACCTTTTCCATCAATATTCCCGAAGGTGAGCGCATATATTCGTGCAGCATTGATGCCGATATTTCCACCTTTTAGTTCTACTCTACCGCCACCTATTCCACTCGTGTTAATCAGCGTACTATTGGATATTTGAATATTGCCAAAGTTTTGAATGTTGCCATAATTTAAACTTAAACTCCCCTGCTGTGGACTCGATGTCAGTGCCAAATCTACTAAACCGGGACTGGCTACGCTACCGAGTGCAATTTGTCCGCCACTAGCAGTTAAATTGCCACCTGGGATTTGGATGTCGCCACCAATCAGTGCTAAAGTCTGACCCTTGTCTACTGCTAAGCCAACTCGATCTGTAATCGGAATCGCTACGGGAGATGTTGCTGGGAGATTGACTGTTCCTGTAGCTGTGGATTGATTGACAATTGTACCGGGATTGTCTCTAAATCTCAGACCAACT
>NZ_JAEQCE010000006.1:0-87684 GCF_020738665.1 Microcoleus sp. PH2017_08_TRC_O_A | reverse complement strand
CGACAACCTGTTAGGCAACTTAGGAAATGACACAATTAATGCTGGCAACGGCAACGATCTTGTGTTTGGTAATGAAGGTACAGACTTGCTGTTTGGTGGGGCAGGAAATGACACGGTTTATGCCGGCAAAGAAAACGACAGTCTCGATGGCGGTATTGGCAACGACTTGCTGGTTGGTAACGATGAAAACGATCTTCTCTGCGGCGATGCTGGTAACGATACGCTTTTCGGCGGTAAGGGTAACGATCTCCTCGCTGGCGGTGCTGGTTCCGATTTCCTTTCCGGGGATATAGGAGATGATACTTTGACTGGCGGTTCGGGAAATGATGTATTTCTACTAAATCAAAGTTTGGGTAGTGACATCATTACTGATTTCCGCAAGGGCGAGGATTTAATTGGGTTGGCTCCCGGTTTGAGTTTCAATCAACTCAGCATTACATCTAGCAACAATCAAGCCTTGATTAGCGTCACAGGTAGCAATCAGTTGTTAGCGAAGCTTAACGGTGTTGCTGCGAATGCTCTCACCGCTACCGATTTTATCACTCTGTAGTTACCTCTTTTGTGCAGCAGTGCGATCGACAGTTAAAACCCCTGACAGTTGACAGTTAATAGTCTAAGATATTGTAGGGTGCGTCAGCGATTAGCCTAATTTTCAGGTAGTCCGCCATCCGTGCCTGACGCACCCTACTACTACTTTATTCCTTCGATTGCCAGGACTAAAGTCCTCACTACAAACTCATTCTATCGACAATGATATGAATTGTTAATTGTCAATTTTTCAATATTAAAAAATAAAAATAATTTGCAGATCCACTTCTGAATTTTCCCGGACTATTTCAATGCGATCGATAAACTCTCGAAAATAAAACCTGCGTTCCGATTCCGACAAATCCAGCCAAAATTGGGGAAGAGAAACAGTTTGAGCAGTTTCTCGCAAATTTACGGGGGGCATTTTCGCTAATTTACTTTGCAGTTCTGCAACTTCTGTGCGGATTTTATACGATCGCAAATCTGCCGTTTCTGCGTCCAAAATGCCGCTTTCGATCAGGGCGGGAAGTTGTTCTATAATTTTTTGTTTAGATGCGATCGCCCCGGCAATTCCGGCTTTGATTCCTTGGATGTCCGGCATTTGCAACTGGGCGATCGCATCGGGCAAATCGCGACAAATCCCTGCTATGGTTAATTGCAACACTTCTTCGTAGGAAATGCCGCTGCATTTAGGCTGTTGGGAACAGTTAATCGGTCGCAAATAAAGGTATTCTTTGTCTTTGCGGTAGGCTGTGACTTTCGCAACTGTCATGGACGATTTGCACTCGGCGCAAATTGCTAAACCTGCGAGGGAACGCGGGGCGCTGGCGCTGCGGGGAGCAAGGCGACTGTTACGCCGCAGCAATCTGTCTACTTGGGCGGCTTCTTCTCTGGAAATAATCGGGATGTGGGTGTTAGAAATTACTTGGCCGTTTTGATATTCTAAATCGCCTCGGTAGGCGGGATTTGTCAGCCAGCGGCGGCCTGTGCTGACGGAGATTTTTTTGTTGTATTTCTTTGCTAAATGGCGCACGGAACCGCGCAGGGAACCGTAGATGAGAAAGTGTTCAAAAAAGTCTTTGACGGCGGGGGAGGCGGTTTTGTCGATCGCATATTTGTCTTTGCCGCGCCGATAGCCGTAGGGGGCTTTTCCGGGTGGGGGAAGGGATTTGATGCGGTTGCGGGCGTGTCCTTTGCGAATGCTGCGGCTGTGTTGGCTGCGCTGGAGTTCGGCGAGGAGTTTGAGCAAATTAACTCTATTTTCTGTTTGTTTTTCGTCTGTGACAATTAGTTGGATGCCGAGGTTTTCTAGTTGTTCGAGGTGGGCGCACACTTGCTGTACTGTGTCGCCGAGTTCTTCAAAACGCTGAATTAGCAGGTATTTGACTGGTTCTGTTTGGCAGTCTTTTAGCAGTTGCTGGAGTTGCTGGCGCCCTCCTAAGTCTTGGTAGGTGCGATCGACCTCTTGGCCCCAAATTTCGGCTGCTGGTGCGGCTTCTAGCAGCGGTTCGGTGTAAGAGTAGGCGATGATTTTCATCTGTTACTCGCTGAGTTCAATGATATTCCCGTCTGGATCTTGGGTAAATAATGCCGATCGACCTGACGCGCTCATTTGTACGGGGCAATTGTGAGCGATTAATTGCTCTTTGGCTGCCTCTAAGTTAGCCACAGCAAACGCTAGATGTCGATTGCGCCCCAATTTCTCATGGTCTACGGCATCTGGTATAATTGTTGCCGCTAGAATTAGGTGTATCTGGAAGTTACCGATTTGATACCAGATTCCGGAAAATTTTAATTCGCGATCGATTTTTTGCAGTCCTAATACATTGCTGTAAAAGTGTTGGGATTTTTCGAGGTTGGAAACGAGCAGGGCGCTGTGGAGGGCTTGATTAATTTGCATTTTTGTTTGGTATTTATTTTTGTTTTTATTTTAACCGCTGATGAACGCTGATTTGTTGATGTTGGTAGAATTTTTGATAGGATAACATTATTAGTCCCCCTTAATACCGTCACAAAAATTCATAAACTGTAGCTAGAGCTTTTAAAACGTAATTCCGTCCGTTGAAGATACCTATCTATTGTAGCATTTCTATTGAGCTGAGGTACTCTCGGCAGTTAATTAACAATTCCTCAATTCCCCAATCTCAAAGCAAAAAATGGAAGGGTGCATCTCAATGCAAGCGAATATATCCGTAGGGGCGAAGCATGACCGCAGTCAATATGAGATTATAACTAATAATTTATATGCGGTCATGCTTCGCCCTCTTCAAAAGTGAGATGCTAAAATCTCAAATCTGAACCTGTACCTCATCTATCTGAGAAAAGCCATATGGCCTCAACTCTTTGGCAATTTCGCCTCCGCACCGCCCTCGTAGTTCCCTTTGTCCTGCAAATCGTTGCAGCAGTTGGCTTAGTCGGTTATCTTTCCTTCCGCAACGGACAACAAGCGGTAACGCATTTGGCTAACCAGTTAATGACTCAGGTGAGCGATCGCACTTATCGGCACTTAGATGACTATCTCTTAACTCCCCATCAAATTAATCAAATCAATATCGATGCGATCGAAACCAGATTGCTCGACATAAATAACTTAGATATTGCGGGACTTTATTTTTGGAAACAGGTGCAAGCATTCGATAATCTTGGCTTCATTTCCTATGGACTTTCAGATGGACGCTTCATTGGTGCTGGGCCAGTAAGACCGGGAGAAGGCATCAGCATTGCCGAAGTTTCAGCAAGGACAAACTGGAAAATTAACGCCCATTTAACCGACCGCCAGGGCAATCGAATTAAGGTAACACAGGTTGCTCCTTACGATACCGTGAAATTAGAATGGTACACTCAGGCAGCTCAAGCCGGGAAACCTATCTGGACTTCTGTTTATTCGCTAGATGAGCTTAACTTTATTGCTGTAGGGGCAATGCGTCCCATGTATGCCAAGGGCAAGCTAATCGGAGTGATCGGGGTCGATTTACAACTATCCAATATTACTACATTTCTGCACAACTTAAACTTTAGCAAATCCGGGCGAATTTTCATCATGGAACGAGACGGACAATTGATTGGAAATTCTGGCCCACAACCCTCTTTTATCAAGGTAAATAATCAAGTCAAACGCTTTAGCGCTCTCAACATCTCCGATCCTGCGATCCAAGCTGCTACTAAAGCGTTGCAAGAACGGTTCGGTAGCTTTAAAAATATTAAAAAGAGCCAAAAAATTAATATTAAAATTAAAGGTGAAAATTACTTTGTCCTCGTTGCTCCGTGGAAAGACAAGTTTGGGTTGGACTGGCCGATCGTAACGGTGGTTCCAGAATCTGATTTCATGGATAAAATTAATGCCAATACCCGCACCACAATTCTATTGTGTGCGATCGCATTTACTGTGGCAACGGCAATTGGAATTTTCACAGCCCGCTGGATTGCTAGCCCCATTGAAGCCATCACCCAAGCTTCGGAAGACATGGCTAACGGCGCTCTCGACAGACAGGTAAAAACTAGCTCCCTCATGGAACTAAAAAAACTTGCCAACTCCTTTAACAGCATGGCAGGACAACTCAAAGAATCCTTTGAAACTCTAGAAGATAAAGTTACAGAACGCACCACTGAACTCGCCACAGCTAACGCCGAAATTGTGACGCTCAATCACCGACTAAAAGCCGAAAATATGCGGATGAGTGCCGAACTATACATCCTCAAACAAATGCAGCAGTTGATTTTGCCTAAACACCAAGAAATGGAGGCAATTGAAGACTTAGATATTGCCGGATTCATGGAACCAGCCGATGAAGTAGGTGGCGATTATTACGATATTCTCCAGACTGAAGGTGTGGTGACTATTGGCATCGGCGATGTCACCGGACATGGCTTAGAAAGCGGTATTTTGATGGTGATGACTCAAGCGGTTGTCCGCACTCTTCACGAAATGCCCGAATTAAATCCGGTGCGCTTTTTAGATATTCTCAATCGCACTATTTATCTAAATATTCAGCGCATGAATTCAGATAAGAATTTGACGCTTGCTATCCTCAATTATGCCAATGGCAAAATCTGCATCAGTGGCCAGCATGAGGAAACTATTGTCGTTAGAAAAAGCGGTCAAATCGAGCGGATAGATACAATGGATTTGGGATTCCCGATTGGTTTAGACGAAAACATTTCAGAGTTGATTGACCAGGTTGTAGTAGAGTTAGAACCGGGGGACGGGGTGGTGCTATATACCGATGGCATTCCCGAAGCCAGAAATATCAACAAAAAATTCTACGGAATTGAAAGACTCTGTGAAGTGGTTTCGATTAATTGGCATAAAAGCGCCGAACAAATTAAGCAATCAGCCATTGAAGATTTGCGGGGATTTATTGGAGAACAAAAGGTTTTTGATGACATTACCTTGGTGGTTCTTAAAAAAAAGGATTAAGTCCTGTCTATCCCATAGAGTGTTCTGGATACAATGTTGGCAATCTGAAAATGACACCAAATAGTCCCGATCGCCATTTATGTTTCATCGTTCAAGCCCAACATACTCGATCGCTATTATTGTATCCTTTCCGACAAAACAAATAGCGATGCACTAATAAATTTGTAGGGAATTCAACCAACAGGAAGCTGGATATCCCAGATGTGACTGGAACAGGCTCCCGCTTCCCGGAAGCAAGCACTTCAAAGATTTTTAACAAAATTCATGAGACGTGCGATGGTTAGCCCTCGACATATCATTATTTTTTGTCAAATCTTCCCGAAATCTTGGGAGCAGTAGTAAACTAATAAATAATGAACACAAACAAGTTTGATAGTGCTTAAACATAACTTACGCGCAGGCAGCCAGAAACCGGGTTTTTTTTACTACAATACAGAGGTTGTAGCCAGCAGATTAGGTAAAAAACCCGGTTATGAAGGTCAGAGTGCGTCCAGGACTCTTAAACCAAAAGCTGACTAGGATTTAGCAACTATGCTTCAAATATCAATTCCAGGCTACCGCATGAGCGAACAACTCTACTCCGGCACCCGAACCTTGGTTTATCGAGGTGTTTCGGAATCAGACAATCGACCAGTCGTCATCAAATTGCTCAAGTCTGAGTATCCGACTTTCACCGAACTGGTGCAGTTTCGCAATCAGTACACCATTGCCAAAAATATTGATAATTCCGGTATAGTCAAACATTTAAGTCTGGAAACATATCGTAACGGTTTTGCTTTAGTAATGGAGGACTTTGGCGGTATTTCTCTGGCTGAATACATCACCAACGATGCTTTTGGAGTCCAGGGTAAATTCACCAATCGCCTAGCCATCTTTTTGCAAATAGCCATTCAAATTTGCTCGACATTAGAAATAATATATCGCAGCGGCATTATTCACAAGGATATCAAACCACAGAATATTATAATCAACCCTACAACCAAAGAAATCAAACTTATAGATTTTAGCATCTCATCGTTTTTGCCTAAGGAAAATCAAGAAATCAAAAACCCCAATATCTTGGAAGGGACATTAGCTTATATGTCTCCCGAACAAACTGGCAGAATGAATCGTGGGATTGACTACCGCACCGATTTTTACTCGCTAGGAGTAACTTTTTACGAACTGTTGACCGGACAATTGCCATTCCAATCTAAGGAGCAGATTGAGTTGGTTCACTGTCACATTGCTCGCCATCCAATTCCCCCGATCGCCCTAAATCCTGCCATCCCCCAAGTATTGAATGACATCGTGCTAAAACTGATGGCTAAAACAGCGGAAGCACGCTATCAAACAGCTTTTGGTATCAAACACGATTTAGAAAAATGCTTAAAAGAATACTCAGATTGTGGCACTATTCAACTGTTTGAATTAGGCAGCAGAGACATTTCCGAATGCTTTGTGATTCCAGAAAAACTTTATGGCAGAGAAAGCGAAGTTTCGAGCCTGTTAGCAGCCTTCGGGCGCGTTGCCTGTCTCCAGGAAAATCCCCCAGCATCCGATTTGGAGGTTTCCTCTTCTAACAGCCGAGAACCGCATAAAATCCCCGGTACAGCTACTACCGAAATCATGCTGGTAACGGGTTTTTCTGGGATTGGCAAAACCGCTGTGATTAACGAAGTTCACAAGCCCATTGTTCAGCAGCGGGGATACTTTATCAAAGGAAAATTTGACCAATTCAAGCGCGATATTCCCTTTTCGGCATGGGTACAAGCTCTGCAAAGTTTTATGCGACAATTGCTGACAGAAAGTGCTGCTCGCGTTCAGCAGTGGCAAGCCCAAATTTTGTCAGCTTTAGGGGATAATGCTCAGGTAATTATTGATGTTATCCCAGAATTAGAACTGCTGATTGGCAAGCAACCTGTTGTACCGGAACTAGAACCAAATTCTGCACTAAATCGCTTCAATCTATTATTTCAAAAGTTCCTTCGTGTCTTTGCTACCAAAAATCACCCCTTAGTCATTTTCTTAGATGATTTGCAATGGGCAGATTCAGGATCTCTGAAATTAATGCAATTGTTGGTGGGCGAATCAGAAGGTCAACATTTGTTGCTAATTGGCGCCTATCGAGATAATGAAGTGTCCAAGGTTCATCCATTAATGCTGACTTTATCAGAGATTCGCAAGCTAGGTGGGGGTTCATCTTCTCTACAAAAACAGGGGAGCGCTCGCTCGGGCACTATAATTAATCAAATTACTCTCGCGCCACTTTCAATATTTGACTTGAATCGTCTGGTTGCTGATGCTTTAAGTTGTGCGATCGACAGAGCTCTTTCCTTGACAGAAATCATTTTCAAAAAAACTAATGGAAATCCTTTTTTTAGCAATCAATTCCTCAAGAAACTCCACGAAGATAAGTTAATCTATTTCGATTTTGCATCCCGATTGCCAGGGGGAGATAGGGGTGGTTGGCAGTGCGATCTTACTAAAATCAGAGAATTGGCAGTCAGCGATGATGTAGTCGAGTTTGTTGCGAATAACTTGCAGAAATTGCCGATCGCTACTCAAGATGTTTTAAAATTAGCTGCTTGTATTGGCTGCCAATTTGATTTAGAAACTTTAGCGCTAGTCTGCGAAAATTCTCAAATAGACACCGCAGCCTACTTGTGGAAAGCATTGCAAGAAGGTCTAATTTTACCGCAAAGTGAAGTTTACAAATTTTTTGGAGACGATCGGGAGTCTGCACAATTGCCTGTTGCCGATCGTCAATTGCCAAGTTACAAATTTTTGCACGATCGCGTTCAACAAGCGGCCTATTCTTTGATTCCAGACGACGCAAAGCAGTCAACTCACCTAAAAATTGGCAGATTGCTGCTGCACAAGGGCGGGCACGCACCATCCACCGCCCCTACGGAAGATCGGATATTTGATATTGTCAACCACTTGAACATGGGAGTGGACTTAATTTGCGATCGCACCGAAAGACATCAACTAGCTTCCTTGAATTTAATTGCTGGGCGCAAAGCTAAAAATTCCACAGCTTATGCTGCTGCTGTTGATTACTTAACTACCGGCAGAAATCTGCTACCAGATGATAGCTGGACGAATTTATACGACTTGACGCTCGATCTTTATGTAGAAGCGGTTGCAGCCGAATATTTGAATACCAATTTCGATTTATCGCACCAACTGGCCCAAATAGTTCTATCTCGATCGCACAATCTCCTCGATCAATTCCGAGTTTACGAAGCGCAAATTCAGTCTTATATTGCCCAAAATCAGATGAAATCGGCAGTGGATACTGGATTGCAAGTTCTGGGAATGCTGGGTGTTGCTTTGGAAACACAACTGCCGGCGGTGGTGCAGATACCCGCTTTAGCTAATCTGGCAGAAATCAACGATCGTTATAAAATTGCTGCTTTGAGGGTTTTATGTGCGATCGCATCTGCCGCTTATCTAGCTAGTCCAGAACTTTACCCAGCCGTTGTCTTTACAATGGCACATATTTGCAGCAAATACGGAAACTCTCCACCTGCTAGTTATGCCTATGCTTGTTGCAGCTTAATCTGTCAAACAATCGGAGACATTGAATTAGGCTATCAATACGGTCAACTATCTTTGCAAGTATTAGATAAATTTCCCTCCACAGAATTTGAATCTAAAGTTATAATGGTCTACAATGCTTGCGTGAGACATTGGAAAGAACCTAGTCGAGCGACAATACCGTCTTTGATGTCAGCAGTCCACAGCGGTTTAGAAAGCGGCGATATCGAGTATGCTTGCTATTCTGCTATGTATCTTTGCATCTACAGCTTCTTTAGCGGTGAAGATTTAACATCTGTAGATCTAAAATACGACCAATATCTTGAATTAATGCTCAATTCCAAGCAAGAATATCAGACTTATTATACCCAGATATGGCGACAGCTAACATTAAATTTACAAGGATTAGCTGAGGACAAATGTCGGTTAGTTGGCGATAGTTTTAATGAAGATGAACTGCTGCCTGTTTTGCTAGCAGCCAATAATGTTTCTTCCCTCTTTGGAGTTTATTTTGCTAAATTGGTTGTCAACTATTTGTTTGGCGATCGCGAAAGTGCCGTAGAAAATGCCCAGCTAGCAGAGCAATATGTCGTTGGTGTCGGTTCGCTGATGATGGTACCGCAGCACAACTTTTACCATTCCCTAGCCCTGCTGGCGCTGTATCCCGATGCTGAGCCGATCGCGCGATCGCAATATTTGACCCAAGTGAGAGCCAATCAGGAAAAAATGCAAACCTGGGCATTCCACGCACCGATGAATTACCAACACAAGTACGACTTAGTAGCAGCAGAAATAGCACGAATATTGGGAGACAGGCTCGAAGCCATCGATTTGTACGATCGCGCCATTGCTACCGCCAAACAAAACCAATACCTTCAAGAAGAAGCACTCTTCAGCGAACTTACAGCTAAATTCTACCTGGAATTAGGCAAAGATAAAATTGCCCGCGTCTATCTAACAGACGCTTACTACGCTTATGCTCGCTGGGGTTCCCAGGCCAAAGTCCATGATTTACAACAAAAATATTCCCAATTGCTCGGCCCCATTCTCC
Organism: Microcoleus sp. PH2017_08_TRC_O_A; assembly: GCF_020738665.1. Classification (NCBI taxonomy): domain Bacteria; kingdom Bacillati; phylum Cyanobacteriota; class Cyanophyceae; order Oscillatoriales; family Microcoleaceae; genus Microcoleus; species Microcoleus sp. PH2017_08_TRC_O_A. Next base: position 78,166 of record NZ_JAEQCE010000006.1, on the reverse strand, counting down.
AACAAGACAACACTTTTTATACAGGAGAGACAATTGCTGAAACAATTGTGGCAGAGATTACTTCCAGCAGCCAAAATGTTTCCAATTTCCTCGACCTAGAAACAGTAATTAAAGCTTCTCAAGCCATATCGGGAGAAATCAATGTCGAGGAACTGCTATCAACCTTAATCCGAATACTGATCGAAAATGCAGGTGCATCCAAAGGCTCTCTGATCTTAGAAAGGGATAGTAAATTATTGATTGTTGCTAAATGTTTAGACAAACAGTCTTATTTGCCAAATATTCCAGTTTCTCAAAGCCAAGATCTTCCCATCACAGCCATTAACTACGTCTGGCGTACCAGAGAAACCTTGGTAATAAACGATATTGCTGTAGAAAATATCTTTGCAGCAGATCCCTACATTATTCAGCACCAACCTAAATCTGTATTGTGTACTCCCATTGTCAACAAAGGTCAAGCGATCGGCATTCTGTACTTAGAAAACAGTCTCGCCACAGGTGCATTTACTGCTGACAGATTAGAAGTATTAAAAATCCTATCTTCCCAAGCTGCTATCTCCATTGAAAATGCTCTGCTCTATCAAACTCTAGAAGATAAAGTAGAAGAACGTACTGCCGAACTTGCTCAAGCTAATCAAGCAATTTCTGCCCTCAACCAGCGCCTCAAAAACGAAAATGTTCGGATGAGTGCAGAACTCGATATCATCAAACAAATGCAGCAGTTAATTCTACCAAAGCCAGCGGAATTAGCAGCAATTGCAGAGTTAGATATTGCAGGATTTATGGAAGCAGCCGATGAAGTTGGTGGCGATTACTACGACGTACTTTTTAATGATGGGGTGGTAACGCTCTGCATTGGTGATGTCACCGGACACGGACTAGAAAGTGGTATTTTGATGGTGATGACTCAAACGGCTGTTCGCACTCTCCAGGAAGTTAAAGAACTTGACCCTGTGCGCTTTTTAGATACCCTGAACCGCACTATTTATAAAAATATTCAGCGGATGAACTCGGACAAAAACCTCACGCTAGCTCTCCTCAATTACGAAGACAGCCAAATTAGTATTAGCGGTCAACATGAGGAAACTCTCGTAGTCCGAAAAGGCGGTAAGATTGAACGCATTGACATGATGGATTTAGGATTTCCCATAGGCTTAGATGAGGATATTTCAGATTGGATCGGTCATCTTTTAGTAGACTTAGAGCCGGGGGATGGTGTCGTGCTTTACACTGATGGCATCCCCGAAGCTAGAAATATCCACAAACAATTCTACGGCCTGGAAAGACTCTGTGCTGTGGTTTCTCAAAACTGGCATTTGAGCGCCGAACAAATCAAGCAATCTGCGATCGATGATTTGCGAAAATTCATTGGAGCGCAAAAGGTATTTGATGACATTACTTTGCTAGTATTGAAGCAACAGGGAAATCTTGTGCATAATTTATGATTGACGGTCATCAACCAGGTTTATAACATCGCTGTTTCATTGAGTGGCGAAGCATCGAAGCAGAAGCCGGATTTGCAGAGCCGCCCGTGTAAGTTATAGTAATGAACAGCGAGCGAGTGAAACAATTTTGCGTTCCCAGATTCGGGAGTATAAATTATGAACCCCAAAATAAATTTAGCACAATCTACATCTACAGAATCACTCAATACCCAGCTACAGGATTTGATGCAAAAACTTGAGGAAGCCGAAGAGGAAAAAAATAGCTATGAAACTTTAGTAGACATTATCACGGAACACTCCACCGCTCTGGAAAAGCAGATCCGTCATAAAAATAGAGAAATGCAGACTTACATTCACCAGGTAAAAAAGGTGATAGATGCAGCTATTGCTGTGAAAAACAACAGCTTCGAGCCTCAGATATTGTCAGAGGTTGCAGCCCGCAGTGATGCACTCGGAGAACTGGCACAGGTGTTCTCGCATATGGTGCAAACGGTGAAAGCGCGGGAACAGGAATTAGAGAAACTTTTGCAAGCCTACGGACGTTTTGTCCCCGATGAATATCTCCAATTTCTTGGAAAGAAAAGCATTGTAGATTTCCAGCTTGGAGATCGCGTCAGCAAAGAAATGGCAATCATGTTTTCGGATTTGCGTTCGTTTACAACGATGGCGGAGCAAATGACTCCTCAAGAAAACTTCAATTTCATCAATACATACTTACAGCAAATTATTCCCGAAATTCGCAAGCACAACGGTTTTATTGTCAAGTATATGGGAGATGGACTGATGGCAGTTTTTCCCGACGGCGTTGATGATGCTATTCAGGCGGGAATTATGAAGGTTGAACAGTTGCAAAAATTAAATCAAAGCCGTAAAATAAATGGGGAGATACCGCTGAATATTGGCATCGGTATCCATGTCGGTGATACGATGGTTGCAATTATTGGAGATGCCAATCGGATGCAAGCTGATGCGCTGTCCGATCATGTCAATCTCACGGCTCGTCTGGAAAGTTTAACTAAGTATTATGGCGTCTCTTTATTAATTTCAGGAGATGTGGTAAAACGTTTGAGTCAACCCGAAAAGTATCATATTCGATTTTTGGATCGGGCAATTGTCAAAGGTAGACAAGAAGCCATTACTGTTTGTGAGGTGTTAGATGTTGAAGTAGAACCTGTGCGATCGCTCAAAATTCAAACTTTGCCTATTTTTGACGAAGGTCTAGAACAATATTGTCAGGGAAATTTTGCTAATGCCCAAGATTGTTTTGAACATATAGTAGAGCTAAATCCTGCTGACAAACCCAGCCAAATTTACCTAAGACGCATCCAAGAATTGTTAGAAAAGAGTCTTCCCGCTAACTGGAATGGCGTCTGGAAATTTACCCAGAAGTGACATTGACACATTAACAGGAGGCAGAAAAATAATGACATCTGGAAGTTTACAAACTATGACACAAGTCTTTGGAGAATTCATCGACCAGTTTCCACCGGAACACGACTCCCTAGAACTTACATTTACGCCAAGTTCTCGCCCCATCAAGCAGCGCTGGCGCAACAATAGGGTATCGGCTCATTTTGTTGCCGATTATTTGTCCAGCTTTCTCCCGGTGGACGAGCAGGATGCTAGCAGCGAGAAACGGATTAAACAAAGTAAGGGAGCTGTGAGCTACATTGCTAATGAACTATTAGAAAATGCCATCAAGTTTACTGATGATAATTGCAATCATAAGGTAAGGTTTGGGATACACTTTATAGGAGAATCTGATGTGACTGCCGTAATTTTTGCCACTAACTATGTGCAGCAACCAGCGGCTAATAAATTGCAGGAATTCATTGCAGAACTGTTTAATTCCGACTCTGATGAACTATATTTACAGCAGCTTGAAAAGAATGCTGAATCTGAAAGTGAAACATCGGGACTGGGATTGCTGACGATGATTAATGACTATTCAGCTAAGATTGGTTGGAAATTTGAGAGGATCTCTGATGGTTCCAATATGCTAGCTATTACGACAATCGTTCAAATTAGCGTTTAATTTCAATTTTTTTAAGATTGACGAATTCACAAATGGATACAAGCCCCCCCCACACTTCTCAGTGGTTAACCCCAAATTTTAGACCGAAGTTGAACCTCCTAAATTGATCTGTGGAGTCAATCTCAAATCGAAAAATGGAAATCGACTGATTCTTTTGTCCCACAATAATTCACTCAGGAAACGACAAAACAATGGATATTCAGGAAATCAAAGGTCAAGACTACTGTATTCAATACGATCCAAAATCGGTGACAGTCTGTTTCCAAGGCGAACTCAGCTTAGATGGAGCGCCAGATTATAAGCCAATCGTCGATCTATTAGATGAGGTAGCTAATCCCGAACCGCCTACTATTACCTTGAACCTAACAAAATTGGATTTTGTTAATAGTTCTGGTATTAATATGCTGTCTAAGTTTGTGATTAGTGTACGGAAAAAGAAAACGATTCAACTTTTGGTAGTGGGTTCACAAGATGTTCCTTGGCAACAGAAATCTCTCAAGAATCTAGAAAAGCTATTGCCAACTTTGAAGTTACAATTGGAGTAGGTGATGTGTAATTTTTAAGCACAATTAATTATTTTCACGGGACGCCCGTGCCACACTTATTTTCACGGGACGCCCGTGCAACACTTATTTTCACGGGACGCCCGTGCCACAATTTATCATAAATTTGGATGCTTATCAACTGTTTAAGTTTGTTGTACTGGCAGTTCAATGATAAACTCGGTTCCCTTCCCCAATTCGGACTCGCACCTGAGCGTTCCTCGGTGATTTTCTACTAGGATTTTGTAGACAATAGATAATCCTAAACCAGTACCTTTACCGATCGCCTTGGTGGTAAAAAACTGCTCGAACATTCGTTTTTTTACCTCTGCTGTCATTCCCGATCCCGTGTCAGAAATCCTGACTCTGACGCAATCTAGCCCAGCGAGTTCTGTGCGTATCGAAATTCTTAGGGCTGGATCGGGCTGATTTTTTGCTGCCTCGTCCAAAGCATCGATCGCGTTACTAATTAGATTCATAAATACTTGATTTAGTTGTCCGGCATAACACTCTACACCAGGCAATTTTTCATAATTTTTAACTATTTGAATCTCGCGACGGTCTTTTTTAGCATTGAGACGGTTACGCAAAATTAGGATGGTGCTGTCAATACTGTCGTGCAAATCGCACAGGTTCATGTTAGTGTTATCTGTTCGCGAAAAGCTGCCCATGGATTTGACTATTTCGCGAATGCGATCGGAACCCATGTGCATGGAAGACATAACTTTAGGCAAGTCTTCAACTAGAAATTCGAGATCGATGTCTTGGATTTGATCTTTTATTTCGGAACAGGGATTGGGATAGTGTTCTTGATATAGACGCAGCAGGTTCAGTAAATCTTGGGTATAAATTTCGGCATGGCTCAAGTTGCCGTAAATAAAACTAACTGGGTTATTAATTTCGTGGACGATACTTGCCATTAGGGCTCCCAGGGAAGACATTTTTTCGCTGTGGAGGAGTTGAGCTTGAGTTTGCTTGAGTTCGCGAAGTGCGCGATCGATTTGGGCTGCTTGAGCTTCGGCTTTGGAGGTGGCTGCACAGCTTTCTTGATAGAGTTCAACCTGTTTGAGGTCGATTTCAAATTGTTCGATTTCGCTTTCTTGCTGGTACTGACTCACGACGGCATCGAAAGCTGCTAGCAATTCGCCACCGGCAGCTTCGATAATGTACTGTAGATGGGGATTCTCCTGCCTGAGTTCGGTGTCTGGAACTTGCACTAATGCTTTTATGCGATCGATATATTCGCGCAGTTGCTTGTCTAGATACAGCGGCGCCTCAAAATACATCGCTTTGACGGTGGGTGAAGGGGGACTCGCCAAGTTGATGCTGCTGTCAGTATGAATTAAATCGTGGTGAGATTTTTCCATAAGCTCGATCGCCTCTAACAAATTTCCGCGCAGTTTGGCTCTTTCTGGCGCATTCCCAGAGCCAACTAACCTCATGCAAAAAAATGCCGATCGCTGGGAAAGCATTCGCTGGCGGCCGCTGATGTTAATTACCGCTGCACTAACTTTTCTGGCTGTCGTAATTTCTTCCAGATTAAAGTAGTTTCTCAGTGCCGCCATTCGTAATACTCCAGAATCAACTAAATGTTTGTAGCTCGTGCTGATACAAGATTGTATAACCATAAAAAAAATTGTACAATACAGCAAGTAATATATGCTGTCTTTACTATTAAAGTAGTATACTTTAATACAATTATTTTTTATTGCTTGCTTGTAGCAGAAGAAAGAAGGAAAAAGAAGGAAAAAGAACAAGAATAAGCAATCAACTGCATGGGGAAAAGGCTATTCAGAGTGTTCTAACCGTCGAACGTGCCATATCATAATTTTCTAGAATTTCGCTTGTTGCAAAGGTTTTCTTAATTATCCAAAAATTTACTAATCAATTTTGCGATAATTTGAGCTTGAGTTTGCGGCAACCCGTGAGTGGCGTTGGGAATAATTGCTAACTCAGCTCCCGGTATCTCATTGGCGTAGGTTTGACAGTGCCATAGAGGAATTGTTTCGTCGCTATCTGCTGCAATGACTAAGGTAGGAATTTGCAATTTGTGAATTTCTTTTTCTACTGTGTCAACGGCGTCTTCTGGTCGCATCCGGCTCATTAAAAATGACCTTGCTACTGGTTGATACATTAGCTCCCTGCGCCACCCGGAAATTTCTTGCAATTTCTCACTTTTCCCCGCTAATCTAGCAAAAGGTTTTGCTAGCTGCAAGGCCCAATCAACGGCGGGTGTTTCCCACAGCAATGGTCGCAAAGCATCGTACTGACCGCAAAAACTGTCGTCCCGGATTCCCGCAGGTGCTGCTAACACTAAACTGCTGACAGATTTGGGATATTTTAGGGCGTATGCAGATGCTACCCAACCGCCAAAAGAATGTCCGATGATGCCGCATGGTTCGATGTTTAGTTGTTGTACAACTTGCCGCACAAAAGCAACTTCTACAGCTACGTCGTATTGGATTTGTGGTTTGCTGGATTCTCCAAAACCTAACATATCTAAACTGATGCACCGAAATTGAGATTGCAATAATTCAATTAAGGGTAGCCAGCAAGTCTTTTCTCCGAAAAAACCGTGCAGCAACAATAAGGGTGGGCCGTTTCCAATGTCGAGGTAGGTGGCTGTTTGGCTGTGGCTATTGACAAATGTACTTAATGTGTGCTTGTGTGCTACTGCTGCTTGGGACTGCATGGGCGATCGACTCCTGATCAGAAGGAAGAAGGAAGAAGGAAGAGGGAAGAAGGAAGAGGGAAGAGGGAAGAGGGAAGAGGGAAGAGGGAAGAAGGAAGAAGGAAGAGGGAACAGTGCCCTTCGGCTTCGCTCTAGGTAAAAAGAGGGAAGAGGGAAGAAGGAAGAGGGCTTTTTTTATTGTCGTGAGAGAAGGAAGAAGATATACACGGCAGGCTTGAGCGCGATCGGCATTTTACTTTTAATGAGGTGGATTTACTTAATTTAAGCAATACTTGTAAATAATTGTAACAAAAGAGCAGTCCAAAGGTTAAACTTCATTACAGAGTACAGAATTAGAAATAGAGCGTGATAGTCTCTATTATTATTTCAAAAATACTGCAAACTCAAAGCAGGAGAACACTTTGAACTCTACTTTAAAACGTTACCCGGCTTGCTCCCTGCGCGAAGATGTCAGTGAGTACGTAGCACACCTACAGCTTCACATGACTTTACAAGCTCGAAATTTGCTCCCTACGATTACTACTGCTAAGGACAGCCGCGAACAACTGTTGCAGCAGACTCAGGCTCATTTTGAGAAGCGTGTTTCTCGCCAATCTCTTTAAAGAATTTTTCGGTTTCCCAATTGTTACGATCGCCCGCGATCGATTTTCCCCCAAGTTTTCAGGGCATCCCAGAAACCCGGTATCTTCAAAAATACCGGGTTTGTTGTTGCGGAATAGGCAGGAGAACCGAATTTGAGTAAGATGCGTTGAGTATGCTTTAGTTTTATGTTTATGCGAATTCCGATTATTGCATTTTTGAGTTTGGCGCAGGTGGCTGGTGGGGAATTGGCGGCGCGGGCGATCGATCTGGGTGTCGTACCGACTGAGGTGGAGGTTAGAGAAGGAACCGCAGAGGCGCAGAGGGAGGAGGATGAGGTAATTGGTGATAACTTAACGTCAAACCCACCGTCTCTCTTGTTTGTAGCCGAGTCTCGATCCCCCCTAACCCCCCTTAATAAGGGGGGGACAAGAGATATTCTCAAAGTCCCCCTTAATCAGGGGGGGACAAGAGATATTCTCAAAGTCCCCCTTAATCAGGGGGGGACAAGAGATATTCTCAAAGTCCCCCTTATTAAGGGAGATTTAGGGGGATCTAGACTCGACTACAAGCGACATTTATTATCGGTTTCAGTCTTAAGTTCTCATCAATCCGATGAGGTGAGTGCAATTGTGCGGGATTTGCCAACATCTGATGAGATTGCTGTTGCTCCTGAAGTTCGATCGCCCTCAGCCCAGGACGATCGCCATAAAGATTTTACATCTCTGTTACCAACTGCGGGGACGATCGCCACCAAAGCCGAAATCCCGGAAGCAGTCAACGGCAACGCGCAACAGCTAGGCGGTACTCTACCAATCAGTCAAGGGAGAAATGTTGAGGGCGTTTACGTTGCAGAGGTGAAAATTCGCTTTGTTAATTCCCGAGGCGAAGCTGTTGATAAAAAAGGGAATCCGATTAAGGGGAGAATTTCGGAAGATTTTATCCGAGGCGAGCTCAAACTCAAGGTGGGGGATAATTACAGCCAGCAAGTTGTACAACTCGATTTACAACAGTTGCAACAGTTGGGATTGTTTGACAAGGTGACGGTTTCTACTGAAGAAGTTGGGACGGATATTAATGTAATTTACAATGTCGAAGAGCGATCGGCTCGTTCTGTTGGGGCGAGTGTCACTTTGAGTGATGATGTTGGTGTGGCTGTTCCTCTTTCCTATGTCGATCGCACTTTCGGCACAAACGGCCAGCGGTTGTCGGTGGAAATTCAGCCCAGCCTCCGAGGTGTGGAGTACGATGTGCGGTTTGTCAGCCCTTACGTTGCGGCCGATGACCGTTTGGGATACAGTGTGAGAGCTTTTGGCGATCGCAGAATCTCGGAAATTTTCAACAAGGATATTAATTTGCCCAATGGCGATCGAGTTCGAGAAATTCGGATGGGCGGAAATCTCGCTGTTACGCGGCCTTTGGGCGATTGGCGGGGAACTTTGGGACTGAATTATACCAATATCAGCACGCGCGATCGCAATTTAAATCTTGCCCGCCGGGACGTACTCGGCAATCCTCTCACATTCAGCGGTGCGGGTGTTGACGAATTGTATACTGTTTCTTTTGGCGCTACGCTCGATCGGCGAAACAATCCATTCAACCCAACCAGCGGCTCGATTCTCAGCCTCAGTACAGAACAGTCGATACCTCTCGGACGCGGCAACATTGTGAGCAACCGACTGTTAGCAAATTATATACAATATGTACCAGTAACTTTGCTGGGCATCAGCGAGTCGGAAGCTTTGCCAGAAATGTTGGCTTTTAATCTGCAAGGGGGGACGGTAATTGGAGATTTGCCACCGACGGAAGCGTTTCGCCTGGGCGGCCGCAATTCTGTGCGGGGTTACGACGGCGGGGAAATTGGCAGCGGGCGGAGTTATTTTTTGGCTTCCGGCGAGTATCGGTTTCCGGTTGGTAGGGATGTGGGTGGCGTGATATTTGTTGATTTTGCGTCGGATTTGGGAACGGGTGACAGCGTGTTGGGAAAACCGGCGGTAGTCAGGGATAAACCTGGGACTGGGGCGGGTGTTGGTTTGGGTGTTAGAGTGCGATCGTCCTTGGGATTAATTCGCTTGGATATGGGTGTCAGCGATGACGGGGAAATCAAATTTGTACTCGGTACAAAACAGCGATTTTAAATAGTTGATAGTTGTAGGGGCGGTGCCCCCGTGCCCGCCCTCTTCGTTGACAGTTGACGATAAAGGTACAAAGGTACGTTGTTGCGCTTCAGCGCTCTTTCCTGATATTTATGAAGAGCGCTGAAGCGCAACAACGTACCTAATTTGTTTTAGGCAATTGAAAATTGCTATATTTAGGCTCGTAACTGCTTAACGCTTTGGTTTCTTGATATCCATCAGTTTCGGTTTCACCGCCGGAGTGCGCGGGTAAAACTTAAACTTATTGAGCGCCGCACTTGCCGATTTGGCCACACCGCTATCTGTATCTCGCAAAGCTCTTTGCAAGAGCGGAATCACTTTTTCAGACTTAATCATTGCTAGTGCTTCCACAGCAGCTTCGCGCACTTCCGGGTTGAAATCTTGAGCTAATTTACCCAAGGTTTCTATGGCTCGCTGACCATCGGTTCTCAAAGCATTAGCCGCACCCATTTTACCTAAAGCAGACGCTGCAAATTTGCGAGTTTCTGTGTCCTGACTTTGAACGCATCCCATCAACTGCGCCACCGATGAGTAGTTTGGTGTTTGTCTGGGAGATTCAAGCGTTTGTCTGATTTCGAGTTGTTCTAAATCAATTGATTGTGGTTCGGAAAATTCTGTGTAATTTAACTCTTGTTCAACTTCAGGTTGATTGAACTCAGGTTGATTGAACTCAGGTTGATTGAACTCACTTGATGGTTCTTCTTGCCAAACTTCTTGTTGTGGTAAATCCGATGTAAATTCTGTTGGATTTAACTGACTGAACTGTTGCTCCGGGATTTCTTGTTGTTGTACATTACTCTCGTATTGCTCTTGCAAAGACCTGATAGTAGCTTGCATCTGAGCTTCGCGAGCTTGAAACTGCTCGTGAGCGGCTTGCAACTGACTTTCGTATTGCTGTTGCAAAGCCTCCGTCGTTGATTGTATGTCAACTTCGCTGTTCCCATATTGCGAGGCAGCTTGTCTCAATTGAATTTCGTGTTGTTTTTGCAGGTTTTGAAAATGTTCATCCATCTGAGCTTGATAACTGTCATGCAATTCGTCAGAAAGTGTGAGTATATGACGTTCGTGTTCGGCTTGCAAAGATTGTATATTTTCCTGAAGCCTAGCATTGTGAGCGGCCTCTAATTCCTGGGTGAATTGTCGCATCTGCTGCTCGTGGGCGCCTGCAACTTGTTGGAGCCGATCGCGTTCTGCTAGAACTTGTTGGAGTCGATTTTCGTATTGAGTCGCAACTTGTTGAATCTGATTTTCGTATTGAGTTGTAACTTGTCTGAGTAAATTTTCGTGTTCAACAGTAGCGCTTCTAAACCGATCTTCTCCTTCTCGGTGTGGAGATTCGGTAGTTTGTTGCATTCGAGATATCTGAGCTAGTTCTATATCCTGAGCTATTCTGCGAGTTTGCAGCAAGTGTTCTTGCTTTTGCTTGTGCAACCGCTTTTCCACTAACCAGTAAGCCGCTGCTATCCCCGCCAAAAAACCTACGATCGCTCCTATGATTTCCACAACTGAGCTCCTCCGGACAATATAGTGATGCTGGACTTTTTACAATTTAACCATACAGCCGGGAAGTCCCGCGCTCTACCTGTACAATCCGTGAGCGTCGGGCTCAAAGGCGAGCGAGTTGACGATTACAGCCGAGCCGCACAACGCGCAGCGTTTGAGGTTTGAGGCTTGATGAGAAAACGAGCCAACTTATTGACAACCGCAAAATCCTTGTGTTAATTTTTTACCAGAAATGCCGATAGCCGATAAATGCCGAAAGCTTACAAGTTCCGAATCTATCCCAGCGCCCACCAGCAACAGTATTTTGCTGGCGCTTTTGGTTGTTGTCGATGGTTTTGGAACTATAGTTTGAATAAGAGCCAAGTAACCTACAAGGAAACGGGTAAGGGATTGAGCAGATTGGCTATTCAAGGTATGCTACCAGCGCTCAAGAAGGAATACCCTTGGTTGAAAGATGGGGCATACTCACAAAGCTTGCAAGTAGTAGCACTGAATCTATCAACTGCTTACAAAAACTTCTTTGAGAAACGTGGTGGGTTTCCTAGCTTCAAATCCAAGCACAACAGGCAATCTGTCAGCTATCCCCAGAATGTGAAAATTCTGGAGGACACTATAAAATTTCCGATTATTGGTGAAGTCAAAGCCAAGATTCATCGCCAGTATGATGGCACGATCAAAACTGTAACGGTATCCCAAAACCGAGATGGTTCGTATTTTGCATCGGTACTTGTTGATGATAAAATTGTCACTCCAGATGCTAATCTCGAAGGAAAAGCAATTGGCTTAGATGTTGGGCTAACTGATTTCTTGGTCACGTCTAACGGCTCTAAGTACAAGCATCCTAAAGCAACCGCTAAACATCGTAAAAATCTGAAGCGCAAGCAACAGAAGCTAAACCGAAAAGTCAAAGGCAGTAACCGACGGAATAAAGCCCGGAAGTTAGTAGCCAAGGTGAATTCTAAAATCAAAAGAGTGCGTGAGGATTTTCTGCACAAGCTATCCCGCAAGATAGTCAACGAAAACCAAGTAATTGTAGTAGAAGATCTAAATATCAAAGGAATGGTAAGAAACCATTGCCTAGCCAAAGCTATCTCTGATGCTGGCTGGGGAATGTTTGGAACAATGCTTAAGTATAAAGCCGAGGCAGAAGGCAAGGTCTATTTAGAGATTGACCGATTCTTTCCTAGCTCCAAAACTTGTAACCATTGCTTGTTCAAAGTTTCTAAAATGAATTTGAAAATACGCCAATGGAAATGTCCTAAGTGTGATTCTGTGAATGATAGAGATATCAACGCAGCGCTAAACATTAGAGACGAAGGCTTGCGGTTTTTGGCGTTGGGAATCAGCGCTACTGCCAGTGGACGCAATGTAAGTCAACCCGGAAGAATCTCGGTTCTTTCGGATGCTGTTGCGGTGGAAGCTGGAAGCCCACTCTCTACCGCAAGGTGAGAGTTGGGTAATTCACCCATATAGCCTCCTATAACCGCCCAAGAGCAGCAGCCAGACTGTCACTCCCAGCCAGTGAATCACCACCGCAGGCCAGATGGAACCGATGAGCAGGTATGCGATGGAGCACGCTACTCCCAAAACAGCGGCGAGTAGCAAAAACACGGGATTCTTGACATACCTCCTCGTCCTGAAGGAGCGAGGATTCCTTGACGCTTCACAGCAATGTGCTACCGAAGTAGTCTTACCCTCGCTCTGCGTCCGTTTAGAGTCTCCCAATGCCCTGTGGCGACTATGTTTCATTGTACTCAAGCCTAAAGCTTATTGTCTTCAGGGATGTAGTTAAACATTGCCCCTCGGAACTGTCTAGGTACGCTCTCATCGTAGCTATTTCAACGTGTCTTGAGCCTGTAGACTTCTCTATTTTAGCACAAAGCCGTCCTAAAAGGACGGGGTTTTAAACCCATTTTTCTGATAAAGGTCGATCGACCGATCGGATAAAAAGTCAGTGCGTTGAGCGGGTGGTAAACTACAAACAGCACCAAACTGGAGCATCCCCAAAACCACAGCATTAGCCCAGAAGGGTTCTCAAAAGCGTGCGGGAGCATTAACACGCGGAAAAAAACTTCCTCAGTCAGCCCCGGACTTAACAAACAGCCCGCGAGCACGCCCGCAATTATCGGCCCGGAGGTTTGCACGTCTACTTTGATAAATCCCGACCAAAAACCGATGGGAAGTGCGATCGCGCTATAAACTAGCACCAGCAGAGCTACAACCAGCCAATCGGTGAAATCGGGAATAGTTAAAAAAGCGTGGGTGAGGCGGCGTGCTAGCAAGTCGAAGGGAAGAAGCGAGAATAAAGAGAGAAAAGGAAGCATTTCAGTTTTGCTTTTATAGTGCGAGCGTCCCCGCTCGCTTGGTTCTATCAACAAGCGAGCGGGGACAGCACTCAAACACAAAAAATGCTTTTTACAACAATGAGATACTACCGTTTATTTTAAAGCTTTTAATCGATCGAATAACTGAGCAACTTTGGTCAAATCTTTATCTCCCGGCGCTATTTCTACGCCGCTCGAAAGGTCAACACCGCTGAAGTTATTGCCGATCGCGCGATCGATCGCATTTAAAATATTATCCGGTGTTAAGCCGCCCGCCAGCAGCCAAGGACAAGCTGGTTTAAACTCTGCTAACATCATCCAATCTATAGTTTTGCCAGTACCGCCAAGTTGAGCCGGATGGTAAGCATCCAACAGTAAAGTATCGACACGCAGGGCGTAAATTGCAGCGGTGGCTAACGTTTCATGACTCTTAACTCTCAAAGCTTTGATAATTTCAATTCCCGGCAAAAACTCGCGCAGCCGATCGCAATATTCCGCTGTTTCATCTCCGTGCAGTTGCACCCCACTTAAATTTGACTCTGCCGTTACTTGACAGATATTTTCTATTGTGGTATTTGCAAACACGCCAATGCGATCGACATTTTCCGGCAACTGTTCGACAATCAGGCGAATGGTTTCGGGGCTGACATAGCGCGGGGAAGCGGGTACGCAGATAAACCCCAAAGCTTGGGCTCCCAAACGGGCGATCGCCATTCCCTGGTCTAATTTAGTGATTCCGCAAATTTTTACCCGCACTCTTTTTCCTCTGTGCTGAATTTGTATCAAAATATAAACGAATTGTTAACTATTAAAACAAATCTTAGTTTAATGCAAAATACTTTTTATAATTTTCTAAATCAATTAATCTGTGAAATCCGGAGCATATAAACATGATTAACTCATCTTTGCTGTTAGCCGTACCATCTGCCACTGCCTTAACGGTGGAGTGGACACCAATGGTAGGACTGACAATGATTATATGCAACTTGCTGGCGATCGCGATCGGCTACTACGGCATCAACAAACAAAACCGAGGCAAGGGCCCAGCTTTACCCGTTGCAGTCCCTGGAATGTTCAAAGGCTTCGGCATCCCAGAATTGCTGGCCACAACCAGCTTGGGCCACTTGCTCGGGGCAGGAGTAATCTTGGGCTTGGGTAACGCCGGAGTGCTTTAAAAATCACGGTTTGGGAAAGGCAAGGGTTTGAAAAGATATAATAGAAATTCATTCTTCCTCTCCTTTCCCAGGAAACTTTCATGCAGACAGGTTGGCGAATCGGCTCTTTATTTGGCATCCCGCTACTCATAGATTATTCGTGGTTTATAATTTTAGCCCTAGCAACCCGCGAATACGCCAGCAGTTACCGATTGTGGGGATCTGCGCTCTCCTGGAGTGCCGGGTTCGCAATAGCTTTGCTACTATTTGCTTCCGTACTGTTGCACGAATTAGGGCACAGCTTGGCGGCGATGTCGCAAGGCATTAAAGTTAATTCTATTACTCTATTCTTATTTGGCGGAGTAGCTTCGATCGACTCTGAATCAAAAACTCCGGGTCAAGCTTTTCAAGTAGCTATTGCTGGCCCTCTCGTCAGCTTTGCGCTGTTTTTAATCCTCGGTTTGGGTTCTCAAGTTTTCCCCCAGACAAGTTTGCTATCAATTATTACAGAAAAAGTAGCAGTAATCAATCTAGTTTTGGGATTATTTAACTTGATTCCCGGGCTGCCTTTGGACGGAGGACAAGTTTTAAAAGCAGCAATTTGGAAAATCACTGGTTCTCGATTTGCCGGCGTGCGTTGGGCTGCAAAAACAGGACAAATTTTGGGTTGGTTGGCTGTTGCTTTCGGTGTCAGTTTATGTTTGTTAGCGCGCCAGTACGGCGGTTTGTGGATGGCGCTGATCGGCTCTTTTGCGATTCGGAATGCTAGTAGCTACAGTCGCTTTACTTCGTTGCAAGAAGCGCTGCTCAAAACTAAGGCCGCCGATGCAATGAGCCGCGAGTTTCGAGTTGTCGATGCAAATTTGAGTTTGCGAGAATTTGCCGATCGCTATTTGCTAGAAGTCAATCCGTTTCCATTTTACATCGCTGCGACCAACGGGCGGGATTTGGGCTTAGTGTCGATCGACGATATCCGCTGCACAGAGCGCAGTCAGTGGCAAATTCAGACTTTGCACAACATTTTGCAACCCCTGGAAAAAACCCCCACAGTCTCCGAAAAAGCATCCATTGCAGAAGTAATTAACAGCATGGAAGCCCGCCAACTCCCGCGAATCCTCGTCCTTTCGTCCATTGGTGCAGTCGTAGGGACGATCGATCGGGGCGACGTGATGAAAGTTATGGCAAAATACCTCAAACCCAAGATTTCCGAAGCTGATATCAAGCACAGCAAAGAAGAAAACAGTTATCCGCAGGGATTGCAGTTAAGTGCGATCGCTAAAACCGTACAAGAAAATTAATTTAAAATGGGGCATCAATAATCCAGATTAGTCACAATTTCAGGTTTCATTCAGTTGACAGTTGACAGTTGACAGTTGACAGCTTGATAGCTTGATAGCTTGATAGCTTGATAGCGACATCTACCTAGAAGGAAGAGAATTGGAATAATGAATAGTCTTCTTTTTTTAAAGTTATCCCGATGGGGGGAGAGGCTTTAAACCAATTATTTCTGCTAAATAGGCGTGCATAAATAAACTCAACCTAAAAAGCTAATTTCCTTGCTGTCAGGAACTTATGACCCACGGTATTGTTCTGTTAATTATGACCGCCTACATAGCACATTTTTTTGTCCAAGATGGTTAAAACAAAAATTCTTATGCCCAATCTTTTTAAGATATTTCATCAATTGGGAGAGAAACGTTGTAGTTGGAAAAAGTTAAGTTTTTCCTTACCCTTCGCTGATTTACAACCTCTTGCCGTCACCTGCATTGTCGTGACAGGAACTCTCTTAGGAGTGCGACATTTAGGTTGGTTGCAGCCCTTGGAATTGAAGGCTTTTGACTTGATGGTACAGTTGCGCCCCGATGCAGGCCCTGACCCGAGGTTGCTAGTAGTGACAGTCACAGAACTGGACATTCATACTTTTAAGAAATGGCCAATCTCTGATGGAGTTTTAGCGAAGGCGATCGCCTCCATAGCGCGTCTCGAACCCGTCGCTATTGGTCTGGATATAATCCGCGATATCCCCTACGAACCAGGAAACGCAGAATTGGCAGCTCAATTCACAAACCCCAAACTCATCCCGATTACTTTCATCGGCAAGTCAGAGTACGATCGCGCTCTACCACCTCCCAACATACCCAAAGCACGGATAGGATTTAACGATTTAGTAATCGATCCAGACGGCATAATTCGCCGGAGCTTGATCTTTCGTTCCAACGGACAATCCACTCTCAGCTCATTTGCGCTCCGGCTGGCTTTCAAATATATTGACAGTAAAAAAATTCCTTCAACACTCACAAAAGATCAAGAAATAAAAGCAGGAAACACAGTCTTTTCGCGACTGCGATCGGACTCAGGAGGTTATCAGACAATTGACACTGGAGGCTATCAAATCTTGCTCAATTATCGCTCTCCTGAAAATACGGCAAAAACCGTGACACTCACTCAAGTTTTGGAGGGAAAACTAGACCCCGAATTGGTGAAGGGTAAAATAGTGATAATCGGGGTTACAGCCCCAACTACAAAAGATGTCTTTTCTACCCCTTACAGCGCCACTGCCAGCGACAACCGCATGATGCCTGGAGTCTTTATTCATGCAGCGGCAACTAGCCAAATTATTAACGCAGCTTTAGATGGCAAAAATCTATTTTGGTTTTGGGATGAATGGCAAGAAATGCTCTGGATAGCTGTTTGGGGAGCAGTTGGCGGCTGTTTAGCTTGGCGGCTAGAAAATACGATCAATTTCATAGTCAGCGCGATCGCGCTTGGCTGCATATTATGGGGATTCACATTTTTTCTATTCACTCAACAGGGGTGGATATCACTGGCCTCACCGACACTAGCACTTTCGATCGCCCCAGCAGTTATCATCACATACAAGTACCAGCAGTCAAAGCAGCAGCAAGAAATTGTGATGAAATTATTAGGACAGCAAACCTCACCGGCGATCGCCAATGCCCTGTGGAAAGAGCGCGTCCATCTCCTCCAGTCGGGCCTATTGCCGGGGCAAAGACTAACTGCTACAATGATCCTGACAGACTTACAGGGCTTTAGCACTATTTCCGAAAAATTATCCCCAGAAGTAGTAATGCCTTGGTTAAATGAATATTTATCAGCAATGGCCGAGGAAGTGCAAAAACATCATGGGGTGATTAATAAATTTACTGGAGATGGAATGCTGGCTGTATTTGGTGTTCCTATCCCCCGCACAACTCCCGAAGAAATTGCCGAAGATGCTCGCCTTGCGGTATCTTGCGCCCTAGCTATAAGTGCGTGCTTACCAGCCCTGAATCAAAGTTGGATCGATCGCGGTTTGCCGTCGGCAAAAATGCGAGTCGGAATTTTTACAGGGCCGATAATGGTGGGCAGTTTGGGAGGCAAAACCCGTTTAGAATATGGAGTAATCGGCGATAGTGTCAATATCGCTTCTCGCCTGGAAAGCTGTGAAAAAGATCGGCAAGAGGACACCTGCCGCATTTTAATTGCCGAAGAAACCTTAGTGCATATTCAAGGAAAATTTGAGGTAGAATCTTGGGGAGCTTTACCTTTAAAAGGCAGGGAGCAAAAAGTTAATGTCTATCGCGTCTTGGGAGGAGAAAGATCGTCCAAGTAAAAATAGACAACATATCTTACAAACATCATGCAAATCCTAGAAAAAAAATGACTAAATTTACACTAAAATCCCTCGTCTTTAGTTCCATATTGTTGATAGGAGCATTTAATGCTTGCCAATTTGCAAGTGTGGGACAGCCAACGCCAGATAATGTGGGCCAGCCGCGCAATACTGTACCGGGAGGGCCGCGCTTCGCTCAGCCCCGTGAAGATATGGAGCAATCGCCCCCTCGATCGCCCAGATCGACGACGCGCGGTAACTGTCGCAACAGCGAGCTAAATGCAATAAATCTCACAGGCTTAGTCCCTCAAAATAAAATCTCACGAACTGTTTCCGAATATCCAACATTCTTTTTCTACTTGCCTCCAACAAGGGCGGAATCAGCCGAATTTATCCTACTAGATCCAAGCGGCAAGCAGATTTATAAACAGACTCTCAAAGTTGCCAATTTATCAGGAGTAATCGGCGTTAGTATCCCCGCTAACAAGAATGTGCCTCCCTTGGAAGTAGGCAAAAAATACACTTGGAATTTTACAGTGATTTGCGAGGCTGAAGAGAGATCTGCCGATCTGCTCGAAATTGGTACTATACGGCGAGTTGATCTCAGTGCAGATATCCGCAGTGAATTAGAAAAGGCAGATCCGCGGCGGAAAACAGCTATTTATGCTGAAAATGGGATTTGGCAAGATGCTCTCAGCAATTTAGCTGCTGCTCGTCGCGATCGCCCTTCGGATACAATGCTGGATGCTGATTGGGAAAGCTTGCTAGATGCAGTGAAATTGACCAAAATTGCCAAACAGCCGATCGTCCAAGTGCAAACTGAGCCAAAACCATAAGCTCTACAGCATTTAAATTTAACTTTTTGGGTGTTGCCAAGAGCGCCCACCCCACAAGCATGATACCAAAAATCTTTTGTGGAACGGCCATCTTGGCTGTTCCCAAAAGATGAGGTACGTTGTTGGGCTTCAGCCCTCTTAGTAACAGTATTCGTAGGGTGCGTCGCCACCAACAATCCCTCAAAAAAATCGACAATTTCACGGCATCGACCTGTAGGAGATTACAGATTAAATTCTATAGAATTCTTTCAGCTATCAACAAATAGATTTTTTTTGAGTCAATTCCCAAATATCCTCCCATTCCTCCTCCGAAAGTGGCCGCACCTCCAAATCAATATCAAAACAGCGACAAGCCGCCGCACTCAAAGCATCAATTACAGTTGCAATCAAATCATCTCTCCCTTCAGATAGAGGTAATTTCACAGGAATTAATTCCTCCCCAAAAACCTGAGAAAACAAACCAATATCCGGCTGCAAACGCATCGAACCATGCTGCAAAATAGCATCACCACGGCGCAATTGCGCGCTACCAATTAACTTGCAGCCATCAACCGTCACCAAATCCGCACCCGTCGCCGTACCAAAACAATTGGGATTGTGAATGTAACCGCGCCCAGCTTCCCCGTAGTGCAAATCCACACCGATCGCCCGCCAACCTTCAATCAAAAACTCGCATATAGTGTGATAAGCTTTCAAGCGGCTGCTCTCAAATCCCGACGCCACAACTGCATAAGTCAAATCCCCTTGGTGGAGCACAGCGCGCCCACCGCTAGGGCGTCTCACCAACTCCAGAGGCTGTCCCTCCCAAGATAGCTGCTGCCAAAATTCCGGCCAGCGCTGCTGGTGGTAGCCCAAGGAAATCGCCGTCGGTGCCCAGGTGTAAAATCGCAGAGTTGGCGGATTTTTCCCCGCTAGATGCTTTTCTAGCAGCCATTTGTCGATCGCCATCTGCACCCTACCAGACGCGGACAGCAGCGGAATTAAACGCCATACAGAATTAGCCATCAGTCCCCATTCCTGAGTTTATACTCAATAAGTTCGCAGGATGTTTTAAAATTAGAAACAGTTTTTTGTGCCTGTCTTTTAATTTGGTGCAAGTTTAACGCCCGCCCGTGCTTTAAAAATAATCAGGAAAAATCATCGTACAACCATGAGCAACAGTGTAATTGTCATTAACGACGAAAAATTTGAAACAGAAGTCCTGAAAGCAGAGCAACCAGTGCTTGCCTATTTTTGGGCATCTTGGTGCGGGCCTTGCAAACTCATCGCGCCCTCGATCGACTGGATGGCTGCCAACTACAGCGACCTAAAAGTGGTTAAAATGGAAATTGACCCCAATCCTGTTACTGTCAAACAGTATAAAGTAGAAGGAGTTCCAGCACTCAGACTGTTTAAAAATGGCGAAGTAGTCCTTTCCCACGAAGGAGCTATTACCAAACAAACATTGCTCGGTTTGCTAGAAGGTCACTTATAAAATTTTGAAATGATTCGGGAGTTTCCAACTCCCCACCCACAACTAGATCCATCCCCAATAAATTTTCAACATCTCTCCTTTCTCTTCAATCTCTCTCTTCCTCTGCGCCCTCTGCGCTCTCTGCGGTTAAAAAAAAATGTCTGAAAAACATCAAAAATAATCAGTTTTCAGCAATTTTAAATGATTGATTAATATCAAGAAAAATACAAAAAATATGCAATTTGCCAAACGTTTACAACCCCTAAAATTTAATGTATTTGCCGATATGGATCGGGCAAAAGCTCTAGCAAGAGCCGCCGGACAAAATGCGATCGACTTGTCTCTGGGTTCTTCCGATTTGCCTGCGGCTGCTCACATTACAGATGCGATCGCCAATTCCCTATCAGATCCTAGCACCCACGGCTATTTACTGTTTAACGGAACCCGCTCTTTCCGGGAAGCAGCAGCTTCCTGGTACGAGCAAAAATTTGGGATTTGGGTCGATCCAGAAACAGAAGTGCTGCCGTTAATTGGTTCCCAAGAAGGCACCGCGCATATGCCTTTAGCTGTGCTCAACCCCGGAGATTTTGCTTTGCTGCTAGATCCGGGCTATCCTTCCCACGCGGGAGGTGTGTATTTGGCGGGCGGTCAAATTTACCCGATGCCCCTACTAGCAGAAAATCAGTTTTTGCCTGTTTTTGAAGATATTCCGATGCCCGTCTTGGCTCAGTCGAAGATGATGGTTTTGAGCTATCCTCACAATCCTACAACTGCGATCGCCCCGCTGGCATTTTTTGAGAAAGCAGTGAATTTTTGTCGCCAACACGAGCTCGTTTTAGTTCACGATTTCCCCTATGTCGATTTGGTGTTTGACGATTCCGTAGGGGCGGTGGATGGTGCGTGCCCGCCCTCCGATATCCAGGAATTTCGTAAATTGATGGCGCCGTCGATTTTTCAAGCCGATCGAGATAAGAGTGTGGCGATCGAGTTTTTCACGCTATCAAAATCCTACAATATGGGAGGCTTTCGAGTTGGATATGCGATCGGCAATCCCGAACTAATTACAGCCCTGCGACAAGTAAAAGCCGCCGTAGACTTCAACCAATATCTAGGGATTTTGAACGGAGCCAGCGCGGCATTAACGGGCCCCCAAGATAGCGTCACCACCAGCGTCGAAACCTTCAGAAAACGCCGGGATACCTTTGTAAATGCGCTAAGGGCGATCGGCTGGGAAGTGCCCGTACCCCCCGCCACCATGTACGTTTGGGCGAAACTACCAGCACCTTGGGCGTCGGATTCGGTGAAATTTTGCACTCAGCTAGTACAGAGTACAGGAGTCGCAGCATCCCCCGGCGCCGGTTTCGGGAAATCAGGAGAAGGCTACGTGCGATTTGCCTTAGTTGAGTCACCTGAAATTTTGGAAGCAGCGGTTAGAAAAATTGCGGAATTTCTCAATTAATTGCTCAGTTAAAAAGATTGTATTCATGCACTCTCCTCTCTTGAAATTATCTGCGTTTATCTGCGTTTATCTACCTATATCTGCGGTTAATTTATCAATCCAAGATTTATTAAATCATCTCGTGCCGGCTCAATTAACCGCAGTAAGATTCGTTCGTAGTGCGGACTTCAGTCCGCAGCCTGAGTATAAGTAGATGAAACTAACGAAAAATTACCAATTCTTAAAAGTAGCCCTACTTATGAGAATTGGTATAAGCTGAAACTGCTAGAACTGAGGCACACCTAATCAGAAACCGGGTTTTTCACAAAAAAACTTCGTTACAGCCAATCAAAACCCTAAAAACCCGGTTTCCAGCAGTCGGAATGCGTAAGTATTCTCTCGTTATCTCTACCTAACGGAATAGATATTTACCAGTAATATCTGTCACAATTTATGTTGAAATGTTAAGGTGAGACATCTTGGGAATTGCCAGTTCCGCTCACCCACTCTAAAAATCCTTGAAATGAACTCTGTCGGGGTAGCGATTGTTCTGTAGCTGCGATCGCACATCCCAAAAATACCACGCTTCCCAAAATTGCCAGTAACGGAAAATGCTTGCCCAGCCCAAAGTCCCGCTGAAGGCGAGCTAACGGCCTGCTCTCGCGCCTGAGCATCTTTCCCACCGTCAGTTGTTTGAGACTAAAAGGATCGCGGACAAAATGGCCGCTCCAGCTAATTACCATATGAGAATGGCAGTGGGGACAGGTGAATAGTCCGCTGACCATTCCGACTGGGCCCACGACGCTGGAACGGTTGCAAATCGGGCAAGTGACAGAATGAGTGTTATAGGTGGGAGCGTTCATAACTGCTTTTCTTGAGTAAAAAACCAACAACCAATTGAGAGCCTGCGTTAACGCCTAGGGCATATACCTTCATAGGCACTTTATCCTTAATTCCTAGTTTACAGCGGCGATCGGGTCGATCGGAGCTCACTGCTTGGGAAAACTTTCAAATTGCCAATCTCGTAACGAGTGCAAATCGGGAACACAGGTGAGATTGTATTGCAGCGGAGTAACGGTAATTTTATTGTCGCGAATAGCTTGTACGTCTGTAGGAATATCATGCCAAACTGCCGATTCGGAGGTTTCTTCCACATCTTCTAACAATTCCCCAGCCAGCCAATAATAAGTTTTGCCGCGCGGATCGGTGCGCTTTTGAAATATGTCGAAATAGCGGCGAATGCCTTGACGGGCGATCGCAACTCCGGTAATTTCTGCTTGTGAGACTGCTGGTATGTTGACATTCAACAGTGTCGGTTTTGGCATTGGCTGTTTTTCCAACTGTCGTAGCAAGGTGACAGCGAAATCCACTGCCGGCCCAAATTCCTGCGAAGTATAGCTGGCGAGGCTGAAAGCAATGCTGGGAATGCCTTCCATAATTCCTTCCATCGCAGCCGAAACCGTCCCCGAACAGATGATGTCCGTGCCTAAATTCGGCCCGTGGTTGACGCCAGCAAGGACAAAATCGGGCGGTTTGTCAAGTAAAGCCCACAAAGCTAGTTTAACGCAGTCGGCGGGAGTACCCGAACAAGCCCAAGCTTTGACGGCGGGATCAAAAACAGATTCGACAATTTCGGCGCGAATGGGTTGGTGCAATGTCAAGCCGTGTCCGGTAGCGGAGCGCTCTCTGTCGGGACAAACAACGCTCACAGAGTGACCGGCGGCGGTGAGAGCGTTGGCGAGGCTGCGGATGCCTTGTGCAAAGATGCCGTCGTCGTTGCTAATTAAAAGTTTCATTGAAATTTTTAGAGGCCTGAGAATAATCTTAAACTAGATTCAAGTAGGGCGATCGGTTTTACTTGCAATTATCTATTACCTATTACGCATTAAGCAGCCACCGGGTGCATCTCAGTTTTGCTTTTAACAGTGCTGTCCCCGCTCGCTTGGTTCTATAAGCAAGCGAGCGGGGACAGCACTGTTGTAAAAAGAAATGTTTTTTGCAAACAAAAATGAGATGCTCCCCAGCGATCAATCTAAAATCTACAAGTCAGCCACACCAAAATTGCGCTAAACTCAGCTTGGCCCAAAATCGCCATCAATCTAAAATCTAAAACCTAAAATCTAAAATCAAAATGACTGTCCAGCTCAGCGACATTGAAACTCAACTAGAAACCCTGGGCCAAGAGTCCAAAAGTGCGATCGCAACTGCGAATACCCTCGAACAACTCGAACAGTTGCGCGTCGGCTACCTAGGCAAAAAAGGCCAACTCTCTCAAATTTTAGGCATGATGGGGAAACTGTCAGCCGATCAGCGGCCAAAAGTAGGCGCGATCGCCAATACTGTAAAAGAAGCCCTACAAGCCGACTTAGAAGACAAGCGCGCCGCCCTCCAAAACGCCCAAATTGAAGCCAAATTAGCCTCAGAAACCCTCGATGTCACCATGCCGGGGATTTTTCGCCCCCAAGGCAGAATTCACCCCTTAAACGCCGTCATAGACCGCGCTCTCGATATCTTTGTCGGCCTGGGCTATACCGTCGCCAACGGCCCGGAAATGGAAACAGATTATTACAACTTCGAGGCGCTGAACACTCCGCCCGATCACCCGGCGCGGGATATGCAAGATACATTTTACCTGCCCGGTGGCGACTTGCTGCGGACTCAAACATCCTCGGTGCAAATTCGCTACATGGAACAGCACAAACCGCCGATTCGGATTGTCTCACCCGGCCGCGTTTACCGCCGCGATACTGTTGATGCTACTCACGCGGCAGTATTCCACCAAATTGAACTTTTAGCTATTGGTGAAAATCTGACATTTACTGACTTGAAAGGCACAATTAAAGAGTTTTTGCGACAAATGTTCGGGCAAGATTTGCCGATTCGTTTCCGCACGAGTTACTTTCCGTTTACAGAACCTTCTGCTGAAGTTGATTTGCAGTGGAACGGCAAATGGCTGGAAGTTTTGGGCTGCGGTGTAGTAGATCCTAATGTTCTTAAAGGAGTCGGTTTAGATCCAGAAAAGTATACTGGATTTGCAGCCGGTTTTGGGGTGGAGCGGTTCGCTATGGTACTTTATGAAATTGATGACATTCGCCGGGTTTATGCTAGCGATTTACGATTTTTGCGGCAGTTTTAAGTAGTGGCTTGAGGTCGGTTTTACTCTGAAGGTACGTTGTTGCGCTTCAGCGCTCTTTAGCTAATATTAGAAAGAGCGCTGAAGCGCAACAACGTACCTAATTTGTCTGACGACAATAAAACCGCCCTGGGTTTTACTCTGACTGTAGGGGTTTTGGTTAATGTAGATCGATGTTTTGAGTTTCGATCGACCTGACAAGGCGAAAAAACCTAATATCCTGTCCGAAGAGAGCGAGCGCGGTCATCTTGGTTTGTAGTGAGGACTAAAGTCCTCGGGAAAAGAAGGACTAAAGTCCTCACTACAAACCTACTGAGTATGATTTATTTTCTACTTGCTAAAAGCACCTTTGATACTGTCAACAGCGCGCTCCACAGCATTCTTTGTGTTATCTACTGCTTTCTGTGTGCGAGCTGAATCTTCTTCTGCTCTTTTCTCAATTGTAGCTGCATCTTTCTTGGCTTTGCGCTCGACTACACTACCATCTTCTGATGCTCGATCGACTTTAGCAGCATTTGTCTTGGCTGTTTCCTTCACCTTCTCTTCTGTATCTCGGATGAAGTTCTTGGCTCTTCCGGTATCTGTGCTGGCTTTGTCTTGAACTTTATCGCCTATATCTGCTGCTGCGATCGAGCTTACAGTAGGAGAGGCCATTGCTGCGGTGTTCGAGAAAAACGCACCCTGCCAAACAAATGCCATCGCTGACACGCAAAGCACAGTTGCAGCTATCCAGCGCCCTACCGTCGAAAGCCGTTTGGTAAAATAATTCAGTTTCATAGAATACAAAATGAGATATAACATCCTATTTGTACTCGATTTGGGCGATCGGCTAAACCATTCTCCAGATAGAGGTTATCCTGCGCCCACTTCTTAGAATAAATCCGTCTTTTGATAGATTGAAGCAAAAAACGTCAGTCGATTTGAGATTTGAGATTTGACTCCACAGCCGAGATTTGGGGATTCAACACTCTATTTTAGATTTGTTATTTGCTATTCAAAAATTGACTCCACAGCCGCGATTAGGGGACTTCAACTAATGCTAGCGATTGGCGCTCTTTGCGGTAATTTTAAGGTAAAGTGCGATCGCCTGCCACACATGTGAACTGTAGACGGTTGACTCTTCCCCTCTCCCCCTCTCCCTCTCTCCCTCTCGCCTTCTCGGGTTCTACCATAACGAGCAATTTACAGGTGCAGCAGCTTAATTTTTCCTCGCTTAAATCTTACGCTGCATTAATTTATACAAATAAAAATTGACTTGCAGGCAGTATTCTGTTATAGACAGTATTTTTCTGGAAGACAAATCGCTTTTTTTGCTATATTGACCAGCAATAAAGATAATGGTTTTGATTAGATTGAGGAGTTGAACGGATGAAAAACTTGAATTGCTGGAACAAACCCGCTGCATTGCTGGGTGCGATCGCCATTGTAGCCGGAAGTGTGCAGGCGACTGCGATCGGTGTTGCCACCTCACCAGCATCCACTACCAGTCAGGATGCTGAAAAAATTTCCTTTGAAGATAGCGCCACCTTTCAAATCGCCCAAGCTGACACCCTTTGCCGCAAAGTAACTCCCAAAGAAGGTTTGACAGTTCGCCAGAACCCAGACCCCAAATCCGTGAGAGTTGGCGGTGTAGCCATGAATACTCAGGTAACGCTGTTCCAAGGCGCTACTTCTGTTAAAGCCTCCGACGGCCGCCTCTGGATTCAAATTACCGCTCCCGTAAAAGGGTATATAGCTACCGGATACCCGAACAACGAGGCTAATTTAGCTTCGTGCACAATTAGTCAAGCTCCTTCCCCAAGTCCAGCACCAGCACCAGCACCTGCACCTGCGCCTGCACCAGCACCTGCACCAGCACCTGCACCAGCACCTGCACCAGCGCCAGCGCCAGCGCCTGCACCAGCGCCAGCACCAGCGCCAGCACCAGCACCAGCACCTGCACCTGCACCTGCACCTGCACCAGCACCTGCACCAGCACCTGCACCTGCGCCAACACCAGCGCCAGCACCTGCGCCAGCACCTGCGCCAACACCCGCACCAACAACGGGCCCCGTCAGCCTGTGCCGCCAAGTAGAACCTCGCGTAGCACCGAAAGGTCTGGCTATTCGTGCGGAGCCTTCAAAGACTGCGACAGTTAAAGGCGGCGTACCCGCTAACGGTCAAGTAACGCTTGTGCCGAATTTCCAGTTAGTCAAAGATAAGAATGGAGAAGACCGCAATTGGGTTGAGATTTCAGCCCCTGTTCCGGGATTCATCTCGGCTGGAAACTTGATCATGTGCAAGTAAACTTCTGAGTTCTATCAGATCGAATTTGGTTTGTAGTGAGGACTTTAGCCCACATTCAAGAAGGACTAAAGTCCTTACTACAAACCTTGCAAGCAAGAAGGACTAAAGTCCTTACTACAAACCTTGCAAGTAAGAAGGACTAAAGTCCTTACTACAAACCTTGCAAGCAAGAAGGACTAAAGTCCTTGCTACAAACCTTGCAAGTAAGAAGGACTAAAGTCCTTACTACAAACCTTGCAAGCAAGAAGGACTAAAGTCCTTACTACAAACCTTGCTACAGTCGAGTTTTAGATTATTGAAAATTATCGAAACGCCACAGAACTTGTAAGTTGCTGTGGCGTTTTCTTATGAGAATAGGGGACTTTCGCCGCCAATTCTCACCCTAAGAAGGCAAGATAATTGATGACAGGAAATCCGAGGATCCGATCGCCCCATTAATCCCCACCAGATTCGCTAAAACCCGATCGGTTCCTGCGACTCGCAGCAACGTACCTTCGGGAGTGGTGCTCAATTGCAACTCCTGAAAACTCAGGCCAATCAAAATAAACTTATCGACACCGGCCTCAAAACCGATCGCAGTATCAGTACCACTGTCAGCACCCAAGACAAATCGATCGCTCCCAATACCTCCGATTAAAGTATCGTCGCCCAAGCCACCAAACAGCCAGTCATCACCATCACCCCCATTGAGCAAGTCGTTATCCTTACCGCCAATTAGGGTATCGGTGCCAGCATCTCCATTCAGGGTATCTTCCCCTTCATTGCCGTAGAGCAAATCATCGCCAGCATCGCCATTGATGCAGTCTTGCTGGTCGTTTGCGCCCACCGAGACAGCCCGGTTATCGGAGCGATCGCCATAAATGGTATCGTTGCCCTCGCCACCGCAGAGCTCATCGCCCCCGTCACCGCCGTAAATCTTGTCGTTGCCAAGATCTCCGTGGATGAGGTCGTTATTTTTACCGCCGTAAATGCTGTCATCGCCTTCACCGCCACTGATGGTATCGTCAGCTTCATCGCCGAAGAGTACGTCAGCACCAATGTTGCCAAAGATCAAGTCCTGGCCGTTGATATCTTGAGCTCGACTGCGAGCGCCACCGTATATCGTGTCATCGCCACTGTCGCCGACAAGGGTATCGGAGCCTAATTCGCCCCAAATCAAGTCATTCTCTTTGCCGCCCCAAACGCAATCATTGCCTTTGCCTGCTTGCACGGTGTCATTGCCGTTGCCACCGGCGATGATGTCGTTGCCGGTGTCGCCAAAGATTAAATCTCCTTCGCTAGCACCGTTAACTGAGTTGGAACCGCCTTTGTCGCCTAGCAGAGTATCGTTGCCTGCGCCGCCGTAGAGGGTATCAGAGCCTAATTGACCGTAGATTAGGTCATTGCCTTTACCTCCGTAAGCGCGATCGTTACCTTTGCCTGCAACCAGGGTATCGTTGGCTTCTTGGCCGCTGAGGAAGTCGTTGCCGTCGCCTCCATAGAGCAAGTCGCGTCCCTGGGAATCGAAGTCTGTGTTGCCGTTGAAACCGCCAAACAAGGTGTCATTGCCGGTGCCCCCAATCAACGTATCGGAGCCGATTTGGCCCGAAATGATGTCATTTTCTTTGCCTCCAAGGGCAAGATCGTTACCTTTGCCGGCATGGATGGTATCGTCGCCTTCGTTGCCGTTAATGATGTCTGCGCCGTTACCTCCGAAGATCAAATCGCGATCGTCCGCAGCGCTGCTAGAGTTATCGCGGCCGTTATCTCCCAAAATCGTATCGGCACCTTCATCTCCAAACAGGGTGTCAGAGCCTAAGTCGCCTGCAATCCAGTCGTTCTGCTTGCCGGCATGGATGATATCGTTGCCCTCGCCGCCGTAAGCAATATCCGTGTCAGTGTCCGCAAAAATCCTGTCATTGCCTTCATTGCCGTAAATTTCGTCGGCGCCGTCTTTGCCTAAAATCAGGTCGTTCCCTTTTAAACCGACGATTTTTTGGTTGCCTTTGTTGTCTGCGATCGAGTCATTGCCGTCTGTACCTTTGGTGGTTTGTCCCTCTCCCAGTTGCGAAATTGGCCGGACAAATCGAACTCCGGGCGCTGGTGGCGGCGGTGCAAAGTTAATTCCTGGTTTTTCTACAATGGGTTCGCACAGACAGTCGGTATCTGGTTCGGCGATCGGATTTGATATTGGGGTTGGTGTTGGCGCCACCTGCCCCAAGATTGCAGCCACAGTAGCGGTAGCGGGACTAATGCCGCCGCGATCGTCTGTAGCGCTGTAGCTGAAAGTGGCTCCCGTAAAACTTCCTGTGGCTTGGAAAAATAATTGCTCAATTTGTGCCGGAGTCAGGACTTGGCCTGGTGTGACGCGAACGCCGCCGTTGGCTGGATCTCCTAAAAATAGAACTCCTTGGTTGGCTGGGGGCAGGGTGTTGATGGTGTAAGAGGCGATCGACCCGTCGGGATCGCTGCCTCCCAATCCCGGAACCTGGGCGCTGCCACTGGGAGCAATACTGAAGTTAGCATTGTTCACCAATGGCGGTAAGTTGGTCGTCGGGCGAATCGCAGCAACAGTAGCGGTGCCGGGACTAATCAGCCCGCGGTTGTCGGTGGCGCTGTAGGTGAAATTGGCTCCCGTAAATTCGCCCGTCGTTTGGAAAAATAGTTGCTGAATCTGTCCGGGAGTGAGAATTTCACCGGGTGCGATCGCTATCCCACCGTTAGCAGGATCTCCTAAAAACAGTGTTCCTTGGTTCGCCGGTGGCAAAGTGTTGATTGTGAAAGAGGCGATCGTCCCGTCGGGGTCAATTCCTCCCAATCCTGGAACCCGCACGCTGTTGTTGGGCGGAATGTTGAAGTTGACATTTATGCCAACTGGAGGTTGGTTGAGAACAATTGGCGCCGGAGTCGGAGTCGGAGTTGGAGTCGGTGCCGGAGCTGGAGCTATGGCAGCAACTGTAGCATTAGCGGGACTGGTAGCACCGCGATCGTCCGTAGCGCTGTAGTTAAAATTCGCTCCTGTAAAGTTGGCCGTCGTTTGCAAAAATATTTGCTGAAGCTGTGCGGGAGTCAGAACTTGGCCGGCTGTGACGCGAACGCCTCCGCCCAAAGCCGGATCTCCTAAAAATAGGACTCCTTGGTCTGCCGGTGGCAAAGTGTTGATGGTGTAAGAGGCGATCGATCCGTCGGGGTCGGTTCCGCCCAATCCCGTGACTAACCTGCTACTGTTGGGCGGAGTGCTGAAGTTGACATTTGTGGCAACTGGCGGTTGGTTCGGCACCGGAACCAAAGCGGTAACTGTAGCATTGGCGGGACTGGTTGCGCCTTGATTGTCGGTGGCGCTGTAGGTGAAATTGGCTCCCGTAAAGCTGCCCGTCGTTTGGAAATATATTTGCTGAATCTGTGCCGGAGTCAGAACTTGACCGGGTGTGAGTCGAACGCCTCCGTTGGCAGGATCTCCTAAAAATACCTGTCCTTGGTCTGATGGGGGCAGGCTGTTGATGGTGAAAGAGACGATCGTCCCGTCGGGGTCAGTTCCTCCCAATCCCGGAACTCGCGGGCTGGTGTTGGGGGGAACAGTGAAGTTGACATTTGTGGCAACTGGCGGCTGGTTGGGAGGCGGCACTGGTGCAGGAGTCGGTGTTGGCACCGGTGCAGGAGTCGGTGTTGGCACTGGTGCAGGAGTCGGTGTTGGCACTGGCGCAGGAGTTGGTGTCGGCACCGGTGCAGGAGTTGGTGTCGGCACTGGCAGAGGGATTGCCGCTACAGTTGCGGTAGCAGCATTGGTGGCACCGCCGTTGTCGGTGGCGGTATAGCTGAAGTTGGTTCCCGTAAAGTTGCCTGTGGCTTGCAAAAATAGTTGCTGAATCTGTGCCGGAGTCAGAACTTGGCCGGGTGTCACCGCTACGCCTCCGCTGGCGGGATTGCCTAAAAATAGCTGCCCTTGAGAGACAGGTGGCACGGTGTTAATCGTAAAAGAGGCGATCGTCCCGTCGGAGTCCGTGCCTCCCAATCCGGTCAATAAAGCGGTGCTGCTGGGCTGCTGGCTGCTGTTGACAGGATTGGCAACCGGAGGTTTGTTGACCGGTGCGGGTGTTGGCGATGGTACTGGAATGGCGGCGGCAACGCTAGCGCTGGCGGGGGTGGTAGCGCCTTGATTGTCGGTGGCGCTGTAGCTGAAGTTGGCTGCGGTAAAAGTGCCTGTAGATTGGAAAAATAATTGATTGATTTGAGCGGGCGTGAGAATTTGACCTGCGGTGACGGCAATTCCCCCAGAGGCGGGATTGCCTAAAAATAGCACCCCTTGAGCGACTGTCGGCAGGGTGTTGATTGTGTAGGAGGCGATCGTTCCGTCGGGGTCGGTTGCTCCGAGTCCGACAATGTTGGCTGTGCTGTTCGGAGGTAGGCTGATGTTGGCGTTGTTGGCTACAGGAGGTTTGTTGGGTGTCGGCAGTACCGCAGAGACGGTAGCGGTGCCGGGACTGGTGAGGCCTTGATTGTCGGTAGCGCTGTAGGTGAAGTTCGCTCCGGCAAAGGAGTTGGTCGCTTGGAAAAATAATTGATTGATTTGAGCGGGTGTGAGAGTTTGACCCGCTGTGACGGCAATTCCCCCAGACGCGGGATTGCCCAGAAACAAGGTTCCTTGGGCTGCTGGCGGTAGGGTGTTGATGGTGAAGGAGGCGATCGTCCCGTCGGGATCTGTGCCTCCCAATCCGGTCAGTAAAACGGTGCTGCTGGGTGCGATCGCGCTGTTGGCGTTATTGGCTACCGGAGGTTGGTTCGCGGCAACGATCGCAGTTGTCACTTGAGCGTTCGCAGCCGTACCGTTGTTGTTGCCACTGTTGGGATCGGCGGTGGCGGCAGTGCTTCTGGCAGTGTTGACAACGCTGCCAGTGGCAGGAGCAACAACGCTGACAGTGCGGGTGATGGCGTTGGCTGCCCCGCTTGCCAAACTTGCGATCGCCGTCCAAGTGACAACACCTGTGGCAGGGTTGTAACTGCCACCGTTGGAAGCTGTCACTCCCGTTAACCCCAGAGGCAGAGTATCGGTGATGACGACGTTGGTGGCGCTGGAAGGGCCGGCGTTTTGGGCGGTGATGGTATAAGTGGCAGTGGCTCCCGGCGCGATCGATGCCGGGCCTGCTTTGGTGGTAACTACGTCCGCGCTGGGAGTGATCGTGGTGGTGACTTGCGCGTTTGCAGCCGTGCCGTTGTTGTTGGCAGTATTGGGATCGGCGGTGTCGGAGGTGCTTCTGGCGGTGTTGGCAACTGTGCCGCTGGCAGGAGCAACAATGCTGACTGTGCGGGTGACGGCGTTGGCTGCCCCGCTTGCCAAACTTGCGATCGCCGTCCAGCTAACAATACCTGTGGCTGGGTTGTAAGTGCCGCCGTTGGAGGCTGTCACTCCGGTTAAGCCCACAGGCAGGGTATCGGTGATGGAAACGTTGGCGGCAGCCGAAGGGCCGACGTTTTGGGCGGTGATCGTATAAGTGGCAGTGGCTCCGGGCGTGACAGATGCCGGGCCTGCTTTGGTGGTAACTACGTCGGCGCTGCTCGTTATCGTGGTGCTGACTTGAGCGATCGCAGCCGTGCCGTTGTTGTTGGCACTATTGGGATCGGGAGTTTCGGCTGTACTCCTGGCAATGTCGATGACAGTGCCGGTATTTGGGGTACTGAAGCTGACTGTGCGGCTGACGGCGTTAGCCGCACCGATGCCCAAAGTTGCGATCGCCGGGAAAGTGACAACACCTGTGGCAGGATTGTAACTGCCCCCGTCGGAGGCTGTCACTCCAGTTAAGCCTGCGGGCAAAGCGTCTGTTACCGTCACATTGGTAGCGCTGCTCGGCCCGCTGTTTTGTGAGGTAATTGTATAGGTGACCGTCGATCCAGCCACGGCTGTTGTCGGGCCTGTTTTTGAGGTGATGATGTCGGCTGTAGCGGGAACGATCGCAGTTGTAGCTTGAGATACTACCCCTTCACCGGTGTTGTTAATCAGGTTGGGATCGAAAGTGCTGCTGCTGCTAAATGCCAGGTTAGTTACCGATCCGATTGTGGCAGGTGCAGTCACGGTAATACTGCGGGTAACGCTGGCACCGTTAGCCAGAGTCGAAATCACTGGCCAACTGACACTCCGCGTTGTCGGGTTGAAAATCCCACCATTATCGGCGCTGCTGAAAGTTAAGCCCGGAGGCAGGGGATCTTGAATCAGGACGTTGGTAGCGTCGTTGGGCCCGTTATTGGTGGACGTAATGGTGTAAGTAATACTGCTGTTGGGTAGGGCAAATGCGGGGCCAGTTTTAACCGTGGCAATATCGGCTGAGATGGTAGGTGCTGTGACAGTTTCAACGCTGAGATTGCGAATTTCGTGAATGTTGGTCACTGCCCCTGTCGAACTAGCAAAACCAAATTTGAAAGTCGGCGGAATTGTGCCATTTACAGCCGCCAAATTTGGGATGTCGATCGCACTTTCGCCCGGGCCGTTAAATAAGTTGTCGCCGTTTAAGTCGATGTTAACGAAAAAACGGCTGGGTATTGTGGGAGTAGACGGTTGTAAAGTAATTTGAACTCTTTTTCTGGCAAGAGTGCGATCGGTAACGGTAGGATTATCTATGCCGCCGGGAATTACATTGTTAGTTAAAAACTTATATTCTCCGGTTTGGCTGCCTCTAATTCCTACCGCATCAGGTATCGATCCCGGGCCACCTAAACGCCCTTCACTCGGATCTGAAAAATTGCCATATTCGTCAAATCCAACACCTAAATAACCTCCGACAATCCCCGGTATACCAGAACTGTTGTTGGGAGCATAACCGAGAGAACCGCCGAATCCACCTGCTTGAGTTGGTGTAGCAGCCCCGTCAATTAAGAAGAAACTAATGCCGTCGGCACCGGTGCCGTCATAGGCAAATAAATCAAAGGCAACTCTGATGCCGTCAGTCGAAGAAATTGGGTTGTTGTAGATGACAAAAGCTGCTTGGTTGTTCGCATTCGATGTTAATCTTAAAGCGCCACTGCCCGGAGGATCGCCCAGCCCTAAACTGGGAATGATGCCGGGGCCGCTACCTGAGGTTAATCCCGGTTGAATTGCACCGCCGCTAGTTCCGTAGATCCAAGGCCCTAATGCTGTGGGATTTTGAAAGCTTTCGGTAACTAATGTTCCGAGGACATGATTGTAGGTTTTTAAGACTTCTGGTTTAAAGGCTAGTTCGGCATCGATTTGTCCTGTGGTAATTTCTAATTCCCAGTCGCCGCCTAGTGCTGCACTCCCAGTTAAGTTGTTAGAAGCAGCAATATTTGCTCCAGTTAATTCGCTGAGTTTTTGTATGAATTTAATGCCCGATTCGCCGACAGCTACGTTACATCCATAAAGTAAAATGCTACCGGGTTTGTTAAGGGCTTTTCCCCACTGCTGCAATTGACTGCTGTAGGTTTCTAGGTTATCAATATTCAGTTCTGTCCGACCGATCGCGACTGCTGCTTCTCGGCCGTGAGAAACTACGTGCAGGCTGTTGATGCTGTGGTAATGCCCCAAAAATTCGGTGATTTGTGCGATCGCATCTCTGGTTGGATCGAGCACCAATACTTCGCTTCCGGGTTTGACTCCACGGATCAATTCCTCGTAGTTTTCTACTCGGGAGTCAACAACGACTAGATATGTTTTCGATTCTAGATACGCTGTAGAGTTTGCTGGCTTAAAAAATAAGTTGTTGGTAGTGGTAATATTAGTAGATTTGCGTATTTTTACGGCTGACACATTCGACGTATTGGGGCTCGTTTTCATAGTTCGCTGATTTAGTTACTTAGTTTTAAACTACCCCCTTTGAGAACATTCGATATACACGGAAATATAAATTTACTGTAAATTATATTTACGAAATAAATTAAACACTTACGTGTTTTGTTGAAGTTAAGATGTGAGGGAAGGATTGGATAGACAATGCTGTATCAGCTTCGCGCATTAACCTAGGTAATAAATCACTACACCCTTAGATATGCAAGCATTATCTGGTTTTGATTGCGCCACTCAAGTATTTTTCTTGAAAAGAAATTAATCCCATAACCTTGAGATTGCGATCGGCACTTACTTACGTATTGCTGACAAAAAGGCAGTGATTCCGGTAACGGGATGCTTCTCAGTACAGTTGGGAGTGTAATTTTTTCTGAAATCTTGACCGTAAATCCACTGAAAAAAACGTTTCCGAGAATTAGAAAATTTTTTGATTGTAGCTTGGATTTACTACTTGTGGGAGTTGACATTGCCACGAACTTTACTTAATAGGGTTTCATCTCTAAAAAGCTCAGAACCAAGGCTAAACCATACAAAAAGTTACAGAATGTCAGGCAAATTAAGACAAGTGGGAGTTGACAAGTTACACTAATTTATGCTGTAGCGATCGGTTGTCCGCAGCCACAGGCCATGAAACGATCGCACAATTTCCACATTGAACATCAGGTTAGCAGCAAAAGATGTGTCAGATCATACCATCAGGTAAGTGGTGTTCACCAGCAGTTGAAGAGAGGAGTGCGGGTGCGCGCCTAGGGAATAGGCGCACCCAATCCCGCGCTGGTTAAACGTTAATATCGAGTTCGCGCACCAAAAAAGCCCATTCATCTGCCAATTCTTCAATGACTTTAGCGGTAGGTTTGCCACCCCCATGTCCCGCTTTTGTTTCAATCCGAATTAACACGGGTTTTTCTCCTGCGTGCGTTGCTTGCAAAGCCGAAGCAAACTTGAAACTGTGGGCTGGAACCACTCTATCGTCATGATCCGCAGTTGTAATCATTGTCGCCGGATAAGCAGTTCCCGCTTTCAGATTGTGCAGCGGAGAATAGGCGTGAATTGTGGGAAACTCTGCGGGATTGTCCGACGAACCATATTCAGGAACCCAAGCATGACCAATGGTAAACTTATGGAAGCGCAACATATCTAGGACGCCGACGGCGGGCAATGCTGCACCGAACAATTCTGGCCGCTGAGTCATGCAAGCCCCCACCAATAAGCCGCCGTTGCTACCACCTGCGATCGCCAATTTAGCAGGTTTGGTATACTTATTCTCGATCAACCATTCCGCAGCGCTGATAAAGTCATCAAACACATTTTGCTTTTTCAACTTTGTCCCAGCTTGGTGCCACGATTCGCCGTACTCGCCACCACCCCGCAAACAAGCTGTCACATAAACTCCGCCCATTTCCAACCAAACCAGCCTGCTAAGAGAAAAACTTGGAGTCAGCGAGATAGAAAAACCACCATAACCATACAGGTAAGTGGGGTTATTGCCATCTAGCTGCAAGCCTTTTTTGTGCGTGACAAACATCGGTACTTGCGTACCGTCTTTGCTGGGATAAAATATTTGTTTTGTCTCGTAATCCTCTGGATTAAAATCAACCTTTGGCTGCCGATAAATGCTACTTTCATCAGTCAGCATATTGTAACGGTAGATTGTGTTCGGAGTCGTGAAGCTGGTGTAAGCATAAAAGGTTTCGGTGTCGTGCCGCTTGCCGCCAAAACCTCCTGCCGAACCAATTCCCGGCAAGGCTACTTCTCGCGCAAAAGAGCCATCTAAGTTGAAGATTTTAATCTGAGTGTAGGCGTCTTTCAGGTAAGAAGCGACAAATTGATTGTTGAGAAGGCTAATGCCTCCCAGGGTTTCGGCTGCTTCGGGGATGATTTCGGTGAACCCCCCCTTGGTAAGGGGGGGATTCAGGGGGGTGTCAGCGCCCGCTAGGGATGAAGGAGGAGGGTTGTTAGTGTCGATCGCAATTACGCGGCCCAGCGGTGCATTCAAGTCGGTTTGAAACCAGAACAATGAGCCTTCGTTATCAATGAAACTGTACTCAGCCTCGAATTTGTTAATCAGTTCGACAATGCTTGATTCCGGCGCGGTTAAATCCTTGTAAAAAATCAGGTTTTGCGGGTCAGTGCCGAGCCAGACTGATATAATCAAATACTTGCCGTCTTCCGTAACACCACCGCTAAATCCCCATTCTTTTTGGTCAGGGCGATCGCAAATTAATACATCTTCAGATTGCGGAGTACCGAGCTTGTGATAGAATAGCTTTTGGTAATAGTTAACATCTTCGAGTTTGGTTTTTTCGTTGGGTTCATCGTAGCGGCTGTAAAAAAAACCTTTACCGTCGTGAGTCCAGGCTGCACCTGAGAATTTCAGCCATTTTAAATGGTCTGATAAATCTTCCCCAGTTTCCACATCGCGAACTTTCCATTCCTGCCAATCCGAGCCAGAAATTGACAAACCGTAGGCCATAAGTTGGCCGTCTTCGCTGAGAGCTATGCCGCCGAGAGCAACGGTTCCGTCTTCTGAGAGAGTGTTCGGGTCAATTAATACTTTTGGTTCGCCGTCGAGAGATGTTAAAGTGTAGAGTACGGATTGATTTTGCAGACCGTCATTCTTGTAGTAAAAATAGCGATCGCCCTGTTTAAAAGGTATGCCGTATTTCTCGTAATCCCACAGTTTAGTCAGGCGCTGTTTGATTTTTTCCCGCGCCGGAATTTGGCTGAGGTAGCCGAAAGTGACTGCGTTTTGAGCTTCCACCCAGGCTTGAGTTTCCTCTGAATCCGGGTCTTCCAGCCACCTGTAGGGGTCGGATACTTGGACGCCGTGGTAATCGTCTGTTTGCTCGGCTTTGCGGGTTGTGGGGTAGCTTAAAGGGCGATCGAATTGAGTCATATTTTTCACTCTCAGTAACTTTATTCAGTTTAACCTTTTTTACAAAATTGTCATTGCGAACCTCAATAAAGCAATCGCACTTTCTTCTCTCCCATCTTCCTACCCTTCGGGAACGGCTTCGCCGAACGTGTCCTTAGCGTCTTCGCGGTTCATTTCTCTTCTCTTTCAATTCACCTAATCCAATTCCCTCCTTCCTTCCAAAGCACGAGCCAAAGTTACCTCATCAGCATATTCCAAATCTCCCCCCATCGGCAAACCAAAAGCTATTCGCGTAACCTTGGTAAAAGGCTTTAATAAGTGACCGATATAAAGAGTAGTAGTTTCGCCTTCCACGCTAGGACTAATCGCAATAATAACTTCAGCGATCTTTTGCTGGCTGACGCGGCGGACTAATGGCTGAATGTTCAATTGTTCCGGGCCAATTCCATCCATCGGCGAGATGACACCGCCGACAACATGATATTTGCCGATGTATTCCCGCGTTTTTTCTAAGGCGATTACATCGCGGGATTCTGACACAACACAAATAGTAGAACCGTCCCGGTTAGTGTTGCGGCAAATTTCGCAAACAGGTTCAGCGGATAAGTGAAAGCATACTTTGCAAAAACCGACTTGTTTTTTGGCATCAATCAATGATTGAGCTAGGGCTTGCACGTCTTCTTCCGGTCGCTTTAAAATATGTAAAGCGAGTCGCTGTGCACTTTTTGGGCCGATTCCGGGCAAGCGCTGCAATTGTTCGATCAAACGGGCTAAGGGTCGAGTGTACATAAAATGAAGGAAGAGGGAAGAAGGAAGAAGGAAGAGGGAAGAAGGAAGAGGGAAGAGGGAAGAGGGAAGAATAACAGAAATTAACCGGGCGCATCTGGGGCGCATGAAAATATATCTGTAGGGGCGAAGCATGACCGCAGTAAATATGAGATTATAACTAATAAGTTATATGCGGTCATGCTTCGCCCTCTTCAAAACCCAGATGCACCCAATTAACCTCCGCTAATTTTAGCTTTGTAGCCCAATTTTTTGAGAATTTCGAGTAGCTTTTGCTTGTGTTCGCCTTGAATTTCAATTTCATTATCCTTAACTGTGCCGCCTGTGCCGCATTGGGCTTTTAGCTGCTTGGCTAAATCTGCTAAAGTTTCGGGTTTTTCTTGAAATCCGCTGATGACTGTAACTGTTTTGCCACCGCGTCCTTTTCGGGATGCTTCTACTTTCAAAGTTTGTTGATTCTGGGGAACTTCCGGGGTTCCTCGTTCGAGAGCAGCCGAGTTTTCGTAGTTACCAAACTCAGAGTAAACTACTCGTTTACCGTCGGTTGTTTTGTTGTCAGAATTTTTGCGCTTGGATGCTGCCATATGTTATACTGCCTGAACTTTTTTTACCAGAAATAATTGGTTGAAAGCCCCAAGCCTGCTCGGGAGAAATACAAATCAGACTATTCATTACTCCAATCCTCTTCCTTCTAGGTAGAGGTCGCTCTCAAACTGTCAACTGTCAACTGTCAACTGTCAACTGTTGAAGGGTATTTCTAGTTTTAGTGGATTGGTGTAAGGTTGCGATCGCTCGTTGAGACTCTGATATTATACCTATTGTATTAGCCCATCAAGGGAGAGCGGGAATTATTAAGTGTCTGATTGTTATCGATCGCTTTTGAGTGTTGCGGGTAAAGGCGATCGCTCTTGAATCGGATAGCGGCGTTGGGCGATCGTTTGTGTTAACGTTAAACTGCGATCGCCAGGTGCCGGATGAGTCGATAACAAAGCAATATCTAGACCAGATTTTCGCGCTAATCGCTGGAAAAAGTCTGCTGCGCCCGCTGCGTGCCCGTAATGGGAAACCAGCAGTTGTAAGCCAAATTCATCGGCTTGGGCTTCCTGACTACGAGAAAATTGGGCTTTGCTTAAATTGGAAGCGATCGCAGTAGCAACATTCACCAACCCACCTCCATCGCCTACGAACACCGCCACCACAAACTGTAACGCCAATCCCCGTCCAATTCCCCGCAAATGATCGCGATTGGCGAAATGACCCAACTCATGACCTAAGATCATCATCAACTCGTTTTCCGATTCCAATTGCTTTATTAAACCCCGATAAACAACAATTGTATCTCCAGGTAAGGCTAGCGCGTTTACAGTATCATCGGGAATGTAAAGTAGGCGATAATTGCGATCGATATTTTTTTGTTTAGGTAATTTAGTTTCCAGGCGATCGAGAAGTTGATTGAGGGTATCTTGTGCTGGAGAAGATTCCGCAAGACTTTCATAAGCTGGGATAACTAACGCCCCCAAGCGCTGTTCGAGTTCGGGGGGAATTAATAAAATCAGCCCATCTACCAGTTTGAGGCTTCCCCAAAGCAATAAACATCCTAATGCTAAAAAGATTCCTAATAAGGTTAGCAGTTGCCTGTTGCTTGTGGGTGGATTGCGATCGGTCATTCGATTTTAGATTTTAGATTTTAGATTTTGGATTGACTTGCGTGAGTTTGTAGGGTGCATCGCTACGAGTTATTGAATAGCAGTGGCAGATTATATGGCGACGCACCTTACACGGAATTTCCCAAAATTGTGTGTACCAAATATACATGGAATATGCTGTATATAAAAGCACCAAACTAATTGTTCTTTGTCGGTCGGAAGGGATTTAAAAAATTAATCAGAGGAAACAGATTGCGAGACTGTATCCACAGTTTCCCCTGTCCACTGAAACGACAAACTAAGCCTTCTCCACCTAAAATTCCCGTTCTCAAATTTTTCCAGGATAGTCCGCCCAGGACTTCAACATCATACTTCAGCGTATCCTCAAAGGCAACGATATAACCGGTGTCCACGATATAACTTCCATTGACTGGAATTTCCAGAATTGCGCCATAGGAATTAAACCAGATATCGCCTTGTCCAGTTGCTTTGAGAAAAAACAATGATTCGCCACTAAAGAAACCTTTTAATCCCTGAAATTTAGTATCAAGGTCTACAGTAGAACTCGATGCCACAAAAGCAGAAGATTGCAGCATCAAGCTATTGCCATCGAGGTGATAATGTTGAATATCGCCAGGAACTCCAGGGGAAACGTAAAGTATTCCAGAACGTTCCGGCGAAGTAAATTCGCTGATAAACAAAGACTCACCTGCTAACATTCGCGTGAGGCCTTTCATCAAACCTCCTTTGACTTTTGATTTCAGGGTGATGTGACTATCCATTGCTGCCATTCCCGAAGATTCTACCAACACCGTTTGGTTGGCAGGAATTTTGAGTTTTAGTTGGGCATAGGATGGAGAATGTTCGATTGTATATGAGATGTTTTTAGGCATATAAGTTAGTTGACAGTTGACAGTTGACAGTTGACAGTTGGCAGTTGGCAGTTGACAGTTGACAGTTGGCAGTTGATAGCTCAATAACGTTCAGTTAGAATGATCGTTGCGAGGAACACTTTACATGAATGCGATGTTTTATGAGGGTGTATTTCAGTTTGGCAAATATGTCTGTAGGGGCGAAGCATGACCGCAATCAATATGAAATTATAATTAATAACTTATATGCGGTCATGCTTCGCCCTCTTCAAAAACCAGATGCACCCTTTTATGAAAGCAATCTCCGTTTATGTTTTGCATATCGCGAGTCTCCACGCTTGCTACCTGGGAGGTAAACGATTGCCGACGGCTTGACCGAATGCTATGGTATTGTGGGTTTGACAGAACAGGCGACCGTTACCTTTAAATCGACAAACTAAACCTTCTCCACCGAGAAATGCACTCACCCAACTACTTCCTGGGGGCTTAGTAATTTCAAACTTTAAACTTTTCTCAAAGGCGACAATATGACCTGTATCAACAATGTATTCTCCTTTGACTGGAACTTCGTAAATTGCGCCGAAGGAACTCAATAGTACATCTCCTTGACCCCCCATATCTAGCCAGAAAATACTTTCTCCAGAAAACATCGATTTGAAGCCTTGAAAACCCAAGTCAATATTAACATCTGGTGTGCTAGCTAAATAAGAACCTGCTTGTACTACTAAGCCACTTTTGCCCATTTGATAGTGCAGCATATCGCCCAACATTTTGGGTGCTAAAAACAAGGTATTTTCCGGTGTTGGCGATCGAAATACACTTAAAAATAGCGACTCTCCGGCAATCATGCGTTTGAGTCCGCCGAAAATACCGCCACCTTTGCCTTGGCGCAATGTCGTACTTGCTTGTAGATTGCCACTCATCGCCACCATTGCACCTGCCTCAGCAACGATTTCTTCACCGACATTTAGAGTGATTCGGGCGATCGTGCTGTCGGGTTGTTGTAAAAGTTCAATTTTCATATTTGGTAGTAGGTAATGGATATATTCGCTCGCAAGTCAAACTTTACTTGATAAAAATTGCACCAAACCATCGATACTTCTGGATTGCAAGTAAATTGTTCCTTTACCCGTCACTTTATTCACAAACCCTTCCCCGGATGTAATCGAACCTAATAATCCGCCTGCCATTTTTATCGACATTTTCATTCCCGATTCGTAAGCTACTAAATGCCCTGTATCGACAATGAAGTCACCATTGATTTGCTTGCTAGTCAAACCACCATAGGCACCAAAAAATACTGTTCCCTGTCCGCTGGCTTGCAATTTAAATAAGCCTTCTCCCGAAAACCAACTGGCAAATCCAGCCCAGCGCACGCCTAATTTGATATCGGGGGTACTGGCAATATAAGCACCGGGTTGAAAACAGAGGTTATTTTCATAGACTTGAGCTTCGGCAATATCTCCGATTGTAGATTGAGAAAGAACGACTTGGAGAGACTGCCGTGTTGGATTGATAAATCGATTGACGAACAGCGATTCACCACCAAAAAACTTTTTCAATACACCTGACAAAAAACCTCCATTAAATTCTGTTTTCATTGTGAGTGCTGCATCCATTGCGATCATCGCTCCTGATTCAGCAATAATGCTTTCTCCAGGTTCGAGTGTAAGAAAAATTGTGGCAAAGGAAGGTTTATAACGAATGTCGATATCCACGATTTTGGTTTCCTGTTGTGTAACAATAACTAAAGGAAGTGAGAATTGTAGGTCTACGCTTTTAGTTTACTACGATTGAATGAGTCAACTGT
Organism: Microcoleus sp. PH2017_08_TRC_O_A; assembly: GCF_020738665.1. Taxonomy (NCBI): domain Bacteria; kingdom Bacillati; phylum Cyanobacteriota; class Cyanophyceae; order Oscillatoriales; family Microcoleaceae; genus Microcoleus; species Microcoleus sp. PH2017_08_TRC_O_A. Next base: position 35,220 of record NZ_JAEQCE010000006.1, on the reverse strand, counting down.
TGCGTTCTTCAATAATTTTAACATATTGCATAAGGGGGCGGGTTTATGTAGATTGTTTGTTGGTATTAAATATTATTTGTAAAACCCGCCCCCGCCCAAGGACATCATTGCTAGTTGGAACTTTTTGTCTTTTGAATCATCTCCTCTATTGTTTCGGTTTCGCCAATTTCATAAAGACAAATCAGACCATCCTCAATGGTAAAGATTTGATGAATTGTTGCATCCGCAAGCACATTGCATTGCAAATCTTTAATAATTTGATGAACGGTGACAATGTTCCGATTGTTTTCGTCAGTCTCGAATTTTAACGTTTCAAGCTCCGGTTGAATATCCTTAAATTGATTTGTCCAATATTCGCGCACCGCATCGCGTCCATAAACGAAACCGCCTTCCACTCCGTTCGCCCATTTCACGTCTGGGCGCATCAACGAGATGATTGTTTCAATTTCGCGTTTGTTAAAAGCATCGTATAAATTTTGCAGAAACTGCTGATTTGAATTCATAATTGTTCACCATTACGAAGTTTCCATTCAATTAGTTTCCCCAGCGAGCGGGAACACGTCAACCTACCAAAAGTAAAGGTCGGGAGATTCTAGTTTCCATTCAATTAGTTTCCCCAGCGAGTGGGGATCCCTCGATTATAAACCCCATACAGCGCAACGTGTCCAGAGGCTATTTGCGAGGACTCCCAAAAATCTCTGTACAAACAACCTCTCATCTACAGAAAAAATCCCTGAAACCCTTACAGGGCAATATCTCGAAGGCTCCAACGAACTTCCGCCATCCTAGCGATTTTTGGCAGCCCTCGCAAAATTACCCGATCGCCCACCGCCCCGCCACATCCACTAGATATAATAAAATCTGTCCCCTTATCCCCACAAAGTCCGTGACTGTCACACCTCTGCGTCTCACCACAGAAACCACCGAAACCACCGCCCAACGCCCCGACTCCCTCGGTAGATTCGGCAAATTCGGCGGCAAATATGTCCCCGAAACCCTGATGCCGGCTTTATTTGAGCTTGAAGCGGCTTTTCACAAATACCGCAGCGAACCGGAATTTCAACAGCAACTTCAAGGATTACTTAAGGATTATGTCGGCCGCCCCAGCCCATTGTATTTCGCCGAACGCCTCACGGAGCATTATGCTAAACCAGACGGCACTGGCGCCCAAATTTACCTCAAACGCGAAGATTTAAACCACACTGGTGCTCACAAAATTAACAATGCTTTGGCTCAAGCATTGCTCGCAAAACGCATGGGTAAAAAGCGCGTAATTGCTGAAACTGGTGCTGGCCAACATGGCGTTGCTACTGCCACTGTTTGCGCTCGTTTCGGTTTAGAATGCGTTGTCTACATGGGCGTTCATGACATGGAAAGACAGGCTTTAAATGTGTTTAGAATGCGCTTGATGGGTGCTGAAGTGCGACCCGTGGCGGCGGGTACGGGAACGCTGAAAGATGCGACTTCTGAAGCGATTCGCGATTGGGTGACAAATGTTGAAACAACTCATTATATTCTTGGTTCGGTGGCGGGGCCGCATCCTTACCCGATGATGGTGCGCGATTTCCATGCGATTATTGGTCAAGAAACTCGCAGTCAGTGTCTAGAAAAGTGGAATGGTTTGCCAGATATCTTATTAGCTTGTGTGGGCGGCGGTTCTAATGCTATGGGTCTTTTTCATGAGTTTGTTGGGGAAGAAACTGTGCGGTTAATTGGTGTTGAAGCGGCGGGAGAAGGTGTGGATACCGATAAACACGCTGCTACTTTGACTAAGGGAACTGTGGGTGTTCTGCACGGGGCTATGAGTTATTTGTTGCAGGATAATGAGGGTCAAGTCATCGAGCCGCATTCGATTAGTGCGGGTTTGGATTATCCTGGTGTGGGGCCGGAACACAGTTATTTGAAGGATGCTGGTAGGGCTGAATATTACAGTGTAACCGATCAGCAAGCTTTGGATGCTTTTCAACGGTTGTCGCAGTTGGAGGGGATTATTCCGGCTTTGGAAACTGCTCACGCGATCGCCTATTTGGAGACTCTCTGTCCGCAGCTAACCGGTAATCCGCGCATTGTCCTCAACTGTTCGGGACGCGGTGATAAAGATGTGAACACTGTGGCGAAGGTTCTGAATATCTAGTTTACCGGAATTTCGGGCGATCGCCCTGTAGGAATGGTCAGACGGCGGTTTCAACCGCGTCTATATAAATGATGTCCGCCTCCGCCGACTTAGAAGATAACGTAATTTTCATCATCCGTTCTTCAACCCGCGGAGGCGGGTTTTGTCTGTGTAGCCGCGGTTTCAACCGCCCGGTCTTCTTTATCTTTAATAGTTCATGTACAAACCTTTGATTTTAATGTCTCTAGGATTCCTGGCAATCCTACCTAATTGTACTCAACTCATTCCTACACAATCGCTCCCAGAAACTTCCATGAATACTAATATTGCTGCTACGAGTTCAATTGCTGAGTTAGAAAAAGCTGTTAACCAACAGATCAATCAATATCGAGCCTCGAAAAAGTTGCCGCCGCTGACTGTCGATCCGCGAATTAGTCAGATAGCCAGAATTCACAGCGAAAATATGGCGAGTGGGAAAGTTAAATTTAGCCACGATGGATTTGAAGGGCGGGCGAAAGCAATTACTGTTCCCTATCAAAGTGTAGCTGAAAATGTTGCTTACAATTTTGGCTACAGCGACCCGGTTGGCAATGCTGTTGAGGGTTGGATTAAAAGTGAGGGCCACCGCAAGAATATCGAGAGTCAATTTAATTTGACTGGTATTGCGATTGCCAAAAATGCCAAAGGGGAGTATTATTTTACTCAGCTTTTTGTCCGTAGTCGATAAGAAGAAGGAAGAAGGAAGAAGGAAGAAGGAAGAAGGAAGAGGAAAGAAGGAAAGATTAATTATCGATTCCCGATTACCGATGCCCGATTACCGATTACCGATGCCCGATTACCAATTACCGATTACCAATTACCGATTACCAATAACCAAGAATGGAATTTCCAGATTTTCAAGTGTGCGATCGCGATATCTCCGATGATCTGCTATCTTATTATTTGACGGCGGAGGCGATCGCCGTTGATACGGAAACGATGGGTTTGATGCCCTGGCGCGATCGCCTGTGTTTGGTGCAGTTGTGCGATCCGCAAGGTAAAGTGGCGGCGGTGCGGATTGCTAAAGGCCAGACGGCGGCGCCAAATTTGAAAAAGCTCATGGAAGCTGAAAATATTGAGAAGGTATTTCACTTTGCGCGCTTCGATCTGGCAACAATGCGTTACAATTTAAGTATTGACATTGCACCTGTTTTCTGCACAAAAATAGCTAGCAAGTTAGCCAGAACTTATACTAACAGACACGGACTTAAAGAGTTAATCCAAGAGTTGGAAAAAGTAGAACTCAATAAAACTTCTCAAAGTTCGGATTGGGGAAATTCCGAGCATCTTTCTGATGACCAATTGAGCTACGCTGCTAACGATGTCCGATATTTGCTGGGCGCTAAACAAAAGTTGACTGCTATGTTGCAGCGAGAGGAACGCTGGGAAGTTGCACAGCAATGTTTTGGGTGTTTGCCAGTTTTTGTAAGTTTGGATTTGTTGCAGTACGATAAGATTTTCGAGCACGGTTCATCTTAGGTGCGATCGCACAACTGCACTCACATAGGTTTGTAGTGAGGAATGCGAGTCCTTCTTCAGATTTTGGATAAGGAAGGACTCGCATTCCTCACTACGAACCTAATTATTGTTATTTATTTGATCGGGCTAGATTTGAGTTAAAGAAAGTTCAAAACTTACAACTATTTCTAATTAGAAATCCTCGGGATTCTGTTCTTGCATCAAAGCTTCAAGTTGGTCGTCAACATTTCTGACAACTTGTTCCAAAGCGGGTAAACCTTCCAAAGGTAAAGGAGAAAGCCGAGTGCGATCGCGAATTTGATTCACTTTCCGCTGCAATTCTTTGGCCAGTTGCAGTGCATCTCGACTCAGAGTAGACAATTGCTGCTGCTGGTAAAACCTCAAAGCTGCTCCCCGCAAGACTTGCAGCGTTGCTTCTTCCTTGCCACCCACGGGCATTACTCGCAAGCGCAACAGCAAATGAGTTTTTCCATAGATGCGTTCTACTTCGACTTGTTTGGGATGTTCCACCGGGGAAACAGGCATATCTGTCAGCCGTTTCAACTCGTCGATGACTTCTTGAAACAGGAAGGGAGAGAGACCTTCGAGGATCGATTTCAAAACGCCGTCTTGACTCCAAAGAATCCTACCTTGGGACTGGTGTCTCTCAAAAAACAGCCTACCGATACCGTCTACGAGCACTCTACCGAGCAATTCTTGCAGCAGTTGGGGCGCGGGTAAAGTTGCCAAAACTTCGACGGGGCTTGACAAGTGCACGGCCTCGACATCCAAAACCGAAAGTTCTGTCGGCGTCAGCAAAACCTCAGCATCGGGAGGTTTCAACCGATCGGGAACCCGAATGGAGGGTTCGGGTACAGACAGCAGGGTGTCTGCTTCGGAGCTTGATGTTGTTGGTGCGGGATTTATTGGTGTTGGGGCTGGTATCGGTGTTGGGGCTGGTGTGGTTTCTGTCAGGCTGGGTTCTCTGACTTGGTTCCCGTGGAGCAAGTAAGCTGAGAGCATCGAACGCTGAGTTTCCGGGGCAATTTGCTCCGTTGTCACCGAGCAATTCATGTATGCTAAAATCCGCTGCACGTAGTCCAAAGCGGAGTCATCTTGCACATCGACTACGCCCAATTTAAATAGATTGCCTTCTAGAGATAAAGGCAAAACTTGATAGTAAAGGCAAGCTTCAAAGGGAACAACTGTATCGATTAGTTGAAATATTCGATCGGAGTCCATTGTAGTCGCCGAGTCTGTTGAAGATGTATGTACCATTAGCTTCTCTGTAGTCGGAAGCGCGATCGCGCTATACCAACCTGATTTATAAAATTAAACCATGCAACTTCCCTGACGTAGCTAGGCATCTGAAACCCGGAAGCTTTTATGAAAGAAAAATATTGGGTCTCAGAATTTTCTCTCTTCTGTATTCCAGTCTCAAATTCTACAGAAAGATTGACAACTAGATGATCGCGGGCGGACTATCGACTAACTATCATTTATCGCCCAAGATTGATTCCTATGGCTGGCAAAGATAGAATTTTGTCTGAATGCCCAAGTATGACAGATACACCAGAACTGATGATTGACGTGCAACTGCTGAACTGAGGATTGGTTAAAAAATCCTGAAGAGTCGATCGTCCTACTAATATCTTACTCCACAAAGTTCACGGTGAGCATCCCCGATCGCGAGCGTCAGTCAATTTGAGATTTGAGATTTGAGATTTGAGATTGACTCCTCTAGATGAATCTGGGATGTGGATCTTTGGTCTAAAATTTGGGGATCAGCGCGATTTAAGTACGTGGGACGGTATCCGTTTTTGGGTGAGATCGCGGCAGCACGCGCGATATCCCGATCGATATTACCTGATTCGATCGCGCGGTTTCCACGGGGAAACTCGCAGCAAATCTGGCTGTTCGGGAATTGATTTGTAGCGCGAATTCGGAAAATTCCTACCGCCAATTAACAATTAGCAATTCCCTCCGCTACGCTTCGCCCGCCACTCATTACCAATCTACTCGTTTCGGAGGGATTGAGCAGCTAAATAGAGTTTGCTCCACTCGCCGATGACTTGATTGGTTTTTAACTTTAATTCAGAGGCGATCGTCTCTACACTTTTCCCTGCTTTGAGCGATTCTATCAACTGTCGCTGCACCGGCGTGAGATCTTGTAAATATTGCTGCCACTGGGCGGGAGTCAAGCCCAAACTGTGTTCTTTGAGCGAAATTTCCAGCCAGTTAGCGACTAATTCTGGTGCTTGTTTGACTGCAAACACCCGAATCGCGTGGTAACTGACTTTTTCTCGCAAGCGGTAAATTTGTTTGACTGGCACCTTCAAATCCTCAGCAATTGCCTCTTGGGAACGGCCTTGCAGGTAAAGCCGCAGCCATCGCGAAGCCAGCGGATCGACTTCAGCAGTCAAGTAATTCTCAAATTCTTGTTGGACAATCTGCCGCTGAGTTTGCCGTTCTTCCCAAGCTTGATGTTCTCGATAATCCGACATCGCCTGTTCGTCTAGCAAGCTGAGCGGTTCGTCTGTATCGTCAGGCAGAACCTGTTCCGACACCAGCCGCACCCAATCTCCCGCCGGGACTTGCGTCAACCCGCCCCGCTGGGAACGCCGCAGGTAGTTGACGAAGCGGTACACCAGCAGCGGCTGGTTGCGGATCGGCCGCAAGCAGTATTCTTCTGTGCTCGCTAGCAGCAAAGCATTTCGCAAGCGCTTATCTGTTGTGCATTCGGCAATCCAGGCGACTTGCTGCTGGAGGTAGCGATCGGAATTCAGCATTTCCTGAATCACTTCTTGCAGTACCTCTACCGCACTGCGCTGTCTGTCGCGACTCAATGAAACCCACGCTTGGATTTTTTGCCGGAGCACCACCAAACCGCCCAGGCGCCCGATCAAGTTGCGGTAAGCTCTTTCTGGCGCTACTCCCAGATAGCGCTGCTGCAAAATTCGATATAAAAAGTCGATCGCCCCAGAAGCGACAGCGAGTTGAGTCGGATTTAGAGTGTCAAATCTTTCTGGCTTGTCTCCCAACAGCCAGCGAACAACACTCTCGCGAGTGCTAGAGCTCTCGTCGGGGCAATCTTGTTCGAGTCGCGACTTCCAATCTTCTGCTAGTCTTTCCGCCAAGGTCATGAGCTGCTGAGAATATCTTTCACCCCCGATTTTAAGTGCTATGCTGATCATTTGAGTGTTTTTTAGCTCTAATCAGACCTGTGACCGGTAAAATAATTCTGTGATGTTATTATCGCGATCGCAATTCCAGGCTATTTTGACGGCCGATCCATAACTTTTGTAACGATCGAATCGGGAGATGAATTGCCTCTTGACAAAAACACCAAACTTTGTTATGTAAAAATTTTAGGTCAACTAACGCACTCACCAGCCAATTACCAATTACCAATTACCAATTACCAATTACCAATTACCAATTACCGATTACCGATTACCGATTACCAATTACCGATTACCAATTACCAATTACCCATTACCCATTACCAATCCGTAGCTCCCTCACTTCACAATTTCTATATGCCTAACTTTTTATTAGAACTCGGCACCGAAGAATTGCCCGCATCTTTTGTCGCAGGCAGCGTCCAACAGTGGCAGGAACTCGTACCTGCAACTCTGGCAGAACAATCTTTGACAAATGAATCAATTAATGTATACGCAACTCCGAGGCGTTTGGCCGTTCTTGTTAAAGGACTGCCAGTTAAGCAATCAGACAGAGAAGAAGAGGTAAAAGGGCCGCCCGCAAGTTCGGCTTTTAAAGATGGCAAACCGACGAAAGCAGCCGAAGGTTTTGCGAAAAAACAAGGCGTAGAAATCGATGCTTTGGAAGTTCGCGCTACCGATAAAGGCGATTTTGTGTTTGTTCTCAAACAGATTCCGGGGCGGATGACGGCGGATATTTTGGTCGAACTTGTGCCGCAGTGGATTAACAAGTTAGAAGGCAAAAGATTTATGCGGTGGGCTGACGGAGATTTGAAGTTTCCGCGCCCGATTCGATCGATCGTAGCGCTGTTTGATGATACTGTACTGCCGATCGCATTGGTCAGCGGTTCAGATACCGTCAAGAGCGATCGCATTTCCCAAGGACATCGGGTGTTGCACACCCCCCCTACACCGGAGATGGGGGGGGTCTCGATTCCGCAAGCCGAGGATTATGTCGAGTGTCTGCGGGCTGCTGGCGTGGAAGTCGATCGACAACAGCGCAAAATCCAAATTCAAGCACAAGTAGAAGCCGCCGCCACCAAACAAGGCGGTTACGCCGACATTACCGAAGATTTGTTAGAAGAAGTCACCGACTTAGTAGAATGGCCCAACGCCGTAGTCGGCAAATTTGACGACGGTTTTTTGATGTTACCGCCGGAAGTAATCACCACAATTATCGTCACCAACCAGCGCTATTTTCCAATTCTCAAAAGCCCAGAATTCCCCGAACTCCTACCCTATTTCATTACAATTTCCAACGGCGATCCGGCAAAATCGGCGATTATTGCCGCAGGTAACGAGCGAGTCGTGCGGGCGAGATTGGCAGACGGTCAGTTTTTCTACAAAGCAGACTTGGTAAAGCCTCTAGAGGATTATTTGCCAAAGTTGGAGACGGTCACTTTCCAGGAAGATTTGGGTACAGTGCGCGCCAAGGTCGATCGACTGTGCAAGATTGCCTCTCTCATCACCAAGCAACTGCAAATCACCGCCGCAGAACAAGCTTACATAGAAAGAGCAGCATTGCTTTGCAAAGCCGACCTTGTAACCCAAATGGTTTACGAATTTCCCGAAATGCAAGGAATTATGGGGCAGAAATACGCCTTAGCTTGCGGCGAACCGGAAGCCGTAGCAACAGGAATTTTCGAGCATTATTTGCCCAAAGGTGCGGGCGATAATTTGCCGCAAACTCTCACAGGTCAAGTTGTCGCAATCGCTGACAAATTAGATACATTAGTCAGCATCTTCGGCTTAGGAATGCTGCCGACTGGTTCCTCCGATCCCTTCGCCCTGCGCCGCGCCGCCAATGCAATAACTAACATTATTTGGGCGGCTCAGTTGCCAATCAATTTGCACCAACTACTTGCAGAAGTTGTCGCAGAATTTACCGCGGTGCGCCCCCAAACATCGGCGGAGTTGCTATCGCAATTATACGAGTTTTTCCTGCAAAGAATTCGCACTTTGCTGCAAGAAGAAAAGAATGTAGATTATGATTTGGTGAATGCAGTTTTGGGAGAAAACGACCCAGAATATACTGAACGAGCATTGAGAGATTTGTTGGACGCGCTGGAAAGAGCAATTTTCCTGCAACAAATCCGCAATGACAAGACTTTGGATCTGATTTACGAAACAGTCAACCGTTCGACTCGTTTGGCGGCTCAAGGTGATTTGGATAAGGTAGAATTGGAACCGAAAACGGCGGTGAAACCCGAGTTATTTCAAAAGTCTTCCGAACAAGCTTTTTACGATGCTGTGGTGCAGTTAGTGCCGCAAACGCTGCTATCGAAGCAAACTCGCAATTACCAACAGTTGGTAGATAGTTTGACGGAGATTGCTCCGGCTGTGAGCAGCTTTTTTGACGGGCCAGAAAGCGTTTTGGTGATGGATTCTGACCCGGAAATTAAGCGCAATCGCTTGAATTTACTGGGTTTGTTGCGGAATCACGCGCGGGTGTTGGCTGACTTTGGGGCGATCGTCAATCGATTTTAAATTTTTAAGGTACGTTGTTGCGCTTCAGCGCTCTTTCCTGCGGGATCATCTCATTTTTGTAAAAAGCATTTTTTCTTTGAGGTGCTCGCACTATAATAAATGCAAAACTGAGATACTCCCCTTTCATACATAGATGAAAGAGCGCTTAAGCGCAACAACATACCTTTTTTCGTAAATTAAGCATAATGGCCAATAGGCAAAAATTCATGCAAGGTTAAGATATAAACTTAGAAAACCAGGGAAATTCGCTCCATCACACACATAACGTATGCCGATCGCTCATATAATTGGATTAGGAAAATCAGGGATTGCCGCCGCCAGACTGCTCAAACGCGAAGGATGGGAAGTAACGCTGAGCGATCGCTCATCGGCCCCAAACCTACTCGAACAACAACAGCAACTAGCTAACGAAGGCATCAATCTAGAGTTAGGTAAATCTTTTGAACCTGACAAATCCATAGAATTAGTAGTAGTAAGTCCGGGCGTTCCCTGGGATATTCCAGCATTAGTACGCGCCCGAGAATTGGGAATTGAAACAATCGGAGAAATGGCTCTCGCGTGGCGCTATCTCAAATCTCCTTGGGTAGCAATTACTGGTACTAACGGCAAAACTACAACTACTGCTTTAATTGCTGCGATTTTTGCCGAAGCAGGGCTTCATGCTCCCGCTTGTGGCAACATTGGTTATGCTGCGTGCGAATTAGCTGCTTCCGAGAAACCGCCGGATTGGGTAATCGCAGAAATCAGCAGCTATCAGATAGAATCATCGCCGTCGGTAGCGCCGCGCATCGGAGTTTTGACGACTTTGACGCCGGATCACCTCAGCCGCCACAAAACTTTAGAAAATTACTACAACATTAAAGCCCATTTGCTGAAAAATTCGGAATTGCAAATCATCAACGGTGACGATCCTGGTTTGCGACAGCAAGGAGTTGACATTTGGCCGGATGCGTGTTGGACGAGTGTTAAAGGTGAAAAAGATTTGTTGGGAAAACACGCTTTTGGAGCGTACATCGAAGACGGTTGGGTAATTGCTCAAGGCGAGAAAATTTTGCCTGCTGAGTCTTTGCGGATGGTGGGCGAACACAATTTGCAAAATTTGTTGATGGCTGTGGCAGCGGCTAATTTGGCAGGGATAGATCAAAGTGCGATCGCCCGGGCGATCGCGAAATTCCCCGGAGTGGCGCACCGCCTCGAACACATCCGCACCTGGGAAGGCATAGATTTCATCAACGACAGCAAAGCGACTAATTATGACGCAGCGCAAGTCGGGTTAGCTGCTGTCAGCGCGCCGGCGATTTTGATTGCGGGCGGCGATCCCAAAGAGGGCGATGATAATGCTTGGATTGATACAATCAAGGCGAAGGCTGTTGCAGTGCTGTTAATTGGGGATGCAGCGGGCCTTTTTAGTGATCGGCTAGAACAAGCAGATTATAACGCTTGGGAAATCGTCGAAACAATGGAAAGAGCCATTCCCAGAGCCGCAGAATTAGGCAAACAAAACAAAGCTAAAGTCGTACTGCTTTCGCCAGCTTGCGCCAGCTTCGATCAATACCAAAGCTTCGAGCAACGCGGCGATCATTTCCGTCAATTGTGTCTCGAATCGCTTCCCAAAAAGTAGGGCTGCATTACGCGATATCCGCAGGGACACGGCAATGCCGTGTCCGGTGCTGGAACCTACAACTTTATAAACAGGCCATCCCTCAAACACTCTTCCAAATATCCTTAATTTTTGCCTGCTGTTCCCATTCCAGCTCATCAAAAACTAGCATCATTTCCTCATGAGTGTAATCAATAATAATCGCAGCCAACTGAGCCACCGTTTTCGCTTCCAGCAGCGCTAGTTTCAATTTAGTCATTACTTCTTTATCCATTAACGCTAAAACTTTAATCTTGACCTCACTTTGACTTTATTTCTGCCTGCAAATCTCATTTAATTTTGGCTGAAAACTGGCAATCTCAGCAGCACTGATTGTATCATGATACCGCGAGGAGATTAAAAAATCTTCCCGACAAAGCTGAGAGCGCAATTTTTCATCAATCTCCAGAATCTTGCCTTCGGAAGCAACATTTTTTCGCAACAAAGCTGCGATTTCCCGTTCCAGTTGGCGATTTCCTTGCTCGAAGAAATCTTGAGAGTTAGAACGAAATAAACCGCTATTAACTTGTTGAACTTGGCTGATTGTCAACGATTGAGCCGAGACAGCAGCCGGAAATACAAAAAAGAATACTGCCAGCCACAAGCTAGGAATTATTGGTTTGAGAATGCTGTTCATCACTATCGGGAGGACTTTTTACCTCTATTGGTTTCTCGTCTTCTGACTCGCTGGCTAATTCATCTTCTAGTGCGAGTTTTTGTTGCCACTCGGTAAGCTGTTGAAAAAGTTGCTGGTTAATTTGAAATACAGGTTTGTTAGTTTCAGACATATTGACTCCTGAACGAGATTGAAAGAGTTAGATTTACATAAAAAGGTGCGCGCGGCGCACCCTACTAATATAAATTATAGCTGTGAAACTTTTACCAGGGACATGATGATGCCAATCAATGAACCGCCAAGCAAAGTTAAAGTAGCTAAGGTACTAATACCAAATCCTGCGGCTCGTTTTTCCGCCGCTTGGTAATAACCCCAAGCAAACAAAATGCGTCCAACTATCCAAACTGCACCGATACCGGCTGCCCAAATTGGGCTGACAAATTGCGAAAACAGCCATAGCGAGGGCAAAAATAGAATCATTTGCTCTAGGGTATTTTGCTGAACTCGCACTACTCGTTCAAAGTCCGGGTTTCCTGTCATCTGCGGGGGAGAAACTTTGTATTTGAATCTGGCTCTGCCAACGTTGATGGTAACAACGAAGTATAGAATTAATGCTGAAACAGTTATTAGACTAGGCCAGAGTGTGGCGTTTGCTTCTGCGAGCATGATTGGGGATTATTGGGGTGGACTAGATATATTCATTATACTATTTTTCTTGACGACGATTGTAGACTGCGTGGAATCGCAGACGAGGAATTTGTTAACTTAGGTGCGCTGACAGACAAGCTTCAAGAGCACCAGCAATTTTCCGAAATCCTTCTCGGTTGGGATGAACGCCATCGGGGAGATCGTCAAGGCTGAGGATATTATATAAATCAACAAAATCTATGGGCTTCCCTGCTTGTTGTTTTTCCTTGACTAACTCCTCGCTGTTTTGATTGTATAGTTTAACTCGCTGATTTAAGGTGGGTTCAGACATTGGCGGAATTGCAGCGACAAAGAGTTTAACATTGGGTGCAGTTTCAAAAATGCGATCGATTAATTGGTTGAGGCGATAGCTTGCAGTTTCTACTTGATACCATTGTCCGATATTATTGGTGCCGATGAGGAGCAAAATAATATCGGGTTGGAAGGTTTGCAGCCACTCCACAACCCGATCGCAAATTTGTTCGATCAGCCAACCGGAATGTCCCTCGTGATGCTGAGAGAGTAAGGTATCGGGGCCATTGCTTAGGGAACCGACAAACTCAATAGCATAGCCTCGATTCTCCATTGCAGGCTGTAAATCGATGCGATATCCTCCTGGTACGAAGTATCCATCGGTAATTGAGTCACCTAGGGGCATTATTTTGATGGGACTATTTCCCGGTGAATCAGTGTTGCTGGAGAGGCTTGAAGGATCGGGATTTTGATTTTCCACGACTATGTTTGATAAATAACTAAGTTAACTACGCTTCAGTTTGTAGTGAGGACTTCAGTCCTTTTCCCTTTGTCTGAAGAAGGACTAAAGTCCTCACTACGAACCTGGATGAAGAAGGACTAAAGTCCTCACTACGAACCTGGATGAAGAAGGACTAAAGTCCTCACTACGAACCTGTCAGTGCAGCAATTCTTCTAGTTTTTGCTGGTTCCACAAATACTGATAAAGCCCTGTTTCCTTTACCAATTCTGCGTGAGTGCCGCTTTGCACTATTTCTCCCTTTTCCATGACGAATATGCGATCGGCACTCGCGGCTGCTGACATTTGGTGCGAGATAAAAATTACGGTTTTGCGATCGGTTCCGGTTGCCAAGTTCTGCAAAATATCGGTAGCAGTTTGATTGTCCACGCTGGAAAGAGCGTCATCTAAAATTAGCACGGGAGCGTCAACTAACAAGGCTCTAGCTAGTGCTGTTCGCTGCCTTTGTCCGCCGGATAAGGTAATGCCGCGCTCGCCGACAACTGTTTTGTACTGTTGCGGAAAGTTGAGGATTTCGGGGTGGATTTGTGCCTGTTTGGCGGCTGCTTCAATCTGGGGTTCTTCTGCTAAAGGATTGCCGTAGCGGATGTTATTCTTGATGGTAGTACCGAACAGAAAGCTTTCTTGGGGCACGTAGGCGATCGCCCCGCGCAACTCCCTCAACTTCACCTCGGTAATATCCTGCCCGTCTACAAACAACTCACCCGCATCGATATTCAGCAAGCGCGGCAGGGCATTAGCCAAGGTTGATTTGCCAGAACCGATCGCCCCAACAATCGAGACTGTTTCGCCCGGTTTGATGGTAAAATTGACATCTTTGAGCGCGGGTATCTTAGCGCCTGGATAGGTATAATTCAAATTGCGAGCGACTATTTCACCTTTGACAGGAGTTGGCAAGTCCGCTGCATCGGGAGCATCCTTAATTTGCGGTTCCACAGTCAAAATTGATTCTATGCGATCGACACTGACTTCTCCGCGCTGGTAAGCAGTAATGGTGAAACCCAACAGCGCCGTCGGAAATACCAAACGCTCGACATAAATCAGCAATGCCACAAAATCGCCGATGCTAATTTCGCCCTTAGCAATTGCTCCGCCACCTGCTGAAAGTAGTACCAACAAACTGATGCTGGCTAAACCGCCCAGTAGTGGAAAAATAAAGTTTCTAGTTTGGGCTAATGTCAAATTTGCTGATAGCAACTTGGCGTTACAATCGCGAAAAGCTCGACGTTCGTTTTCTTCTTGAGCATAGATTTTAATTACGGACATTCCGCTCATATCCTCTTGAATTAAATCGCTCATCGCCGATAGTTCTTCTTGGACTGCTAGTTGCTGGATGCGAAGTTTGTCGCTAAATAACTGTACCAAAACTAGCATTAATGGATAAACTGCGATCGCCAACAGCGTCAGCCGTACATTAATCCCCAGCATCACCGGCAAAGTCAAAGCATAAGCAAAGGCTGTATTCGCCAAACTCAGCACTGCAAAACCCACCAAGCGGCGAATATTGTCCAAGTCGGAAGTAGCGCGATTAATTAAATCCCCTACAGTATTGGCAGCAAAATAAGACGGTTCTAATGTTAATAAATGATTAAATATTTGCTGTTTGAGGTCAAATTCTACTTGACGCCCGACGCCAAACAGCAGAATCCGCGATGCCATCCGAATTCCCCACATGATTGAAGCTAGTACGAGAATCAGTATCACGTAGTTGAAAACTTGGTCAAATTTAGTCGCCACTTGGAGTGTGTCAACTGCATTCCGAATCAGTAGGGGAATGTAAACGCCCACAGCATTGACAATTAATAAGGAAAAAACGCCCCAGAATGTCGGTTTCCAGTGCGGGCGCATATAAGAAATGAGTTTTTGCAGTCGAGAATAACGAGCCATAGGTATAACAGTTGACAGTTGACAGTTGACAGTTGACAGTTAGTACCGAATTTAACCGTTGATGCGTATAGCAGTTGACAGTTGACAGTTGACAGGGGGCACTCCAATATCCGATCGGGCGATATGTCACAAACCACATTATATCTATGAGGACACGGCAGTGCCGTGTCCCTACAGCGGGTATGTAGGGACACGGCAGTGACGTGTCCTGGGCCACCGTTGGGGCCCGCCCTTTTCCCCAAATCCGCCCCCGCCAGCCCCACACTTCTGAGGGACACGCTACAATCTAAAGTCGATCGACTTAGCACTCAGAGTCAGAGAGTGCTAAATTTGCTAATGTAAGCGCAAGGAGACAAACATGACCAAAATAGTTGCATTTAGCGACAAATCTCGGCGGGCACTGGAACGCGGCGTCAATCAACTCGCCGATGCAGTCCGCATTACCTTGGGCCCCAAAGGCCGGAATGTCCTACTCGAAAAGAAATTCGGCACTCCCCAAATCGTTAACGACGGTATCACCGTTGCTAGGGAAATCGAACTCGAAGATCCTCTAGAAAATGCTGGCGCTCGCTTAATTCAAGAAGTCGCCTCCAAAACTAAAGATATCGCAGGCGACGGCACCACCACCGCTACCGTGATTGCCCAATCCCTCATTCGCGAAGGTTTGAAGAATGTCGCAGCAGGCGCCAATCCAGTCGCACTGCGCCGCGGGATTGAAAAAACGATCGCCCATTTAGTCCTAGAAATCGCTAAATTAGCGAAACCAGTCGAAGGATCTGCCATTGCTCAGGTCGCCACTGTCTCCGCCGGTAACGACGAAGAAGTCGGCGACATGATTGCTCAAGCAATGGAAAAAGTCACCAAAGATGGCGTCATTACTGTTGAAGAGTCGAAATCTCTGTTGACAGAATTGGAAGTTGTCGAAGGGATGCAGTACGATCGCGGATATCTTTCCCCGTATTTCGTCACCAACAACGATCGCATGGAAGTTGAGTACGAAAACGCTCGCATCCTGATTACCGACAAAAAAATTAACTCCATTCAAGAACTAATTCCGCTTCTTGAAAAAGTTGCCCGCACCGGTTCACCGCTGATCATTATCGCCGAAGATATTGAAGGTGAAGCTTTGGCAACTTTGGTCATCAACAAAGCACGCGGTGTATTGAATATCGCAGCTACCAAATCTCCTGGTTTTGGCGAGCGACGCAAAGCCATGCTACAAGATATCGCCGTTCTGACCGGCGGTCAACTGATTTCTGAAGAAGTCGGACTCAGCATTGATACCGCAACACTAGAAATGCTCGGTACCGCCCGCAAAATTACGATCGACAAAGAAAACACCATCATTGTCGCTGGCGACGAACACAAAGCAGACGTGTTATCACGGATCGAGCAAATCCGCAAGCAGCTAGCAGCGACGGATTCTGACTACGATAAGGAAAAATTAACCGAACGCATTGCCAAACTTGCTGGCGGTATTGCTGTAATTAAAGTAGGCGCAGCTACCGAAACCGAACTCAAGGATCGCAAACTCCGCATTGAAGACGCCCTCAACGCTACTAAAGCTGCTGTGGAAGAAGGTATCGTCGCTGGAGGCGGTACGACGCTGATTCACCTGATTACAAAAATTGATGCCATCAGAAGCACTTTAGACGCTGAAGAGCAAATTGGCGCTGATTTGGTTGCAAAAGCTTTGGAAGCACCTTTGCGTCAAATCGCTGATAATGCCGGTGTTGAAGGTTCGATCGCGATCGAGCGAGTGCGGGCTAGCGAGCTGAACATTGGCTACAACGCTCTCACCGACGTTTACGAAGATATGATTGCCGCTGGAATTATCGATCCGGCTAAGGTAGTGCGATCGGCTTTACAAAATGCCGGTTCCATTGCTGGCATGGTTTTGACCACTGAAGCTGTAATTGTCGAAAAACCCGAGAAGAAAAAAGCTGGTGGCGACATGGGCGACATGGGCGGCATGGGCGGCATGGGCGGCATGGGCGGCATGGGCGGCATGGGCGGCATGGGCGGCATGGGCGGCATGGGCGGCATGGGCATGATGTAGTCATTAGTCATCAGTCATTAGTGCGAACGTCCCCCCCCCGAGCGAACGGGGAGCATCTGGGTTTTGCATTTGTAGTGCTGTCCCGCTCGCGTGCTTTATAAAGCACGCGAGCGGGGACAGCACTGAAAGAAAAAATGCTTTTTGCAAAAATGAGATGCTCCCGAGCGAACGTTATTAGTCATCAGTCATCAGTTAGCAGCTAAAAACTGCCTGGTGACTGCTGGCTTTTGATCCCAAAAATGTCTCTAGCGTCTTTCGGGTGCGCACTGCCCACCTGAAGCTATTAAAGATTTTTCCAAGCAAACGCCTCTTTCCCCATCTCCCCCTCTCCCCCTCTCCCTCTCTCCCCCTCTCCCCATCTCCCCCTCTCCCCATCTCCCTCTCCCCCTCCCTCTTCTCCTTTTGTATCCGATGCGTCTTGTTGAAAAAAAGAGCAGATGCTCTAATTAAGTTATATTCCAAAACATACTATTTCCTGAAATTTTTTGTATTATAGGGAACGGGCCGAAAATTGTACCGGGAACGCCAGCAGTAAAGTGCGAAAAAATATTTGAGTGAGTTAAACTAACTTTAGGAAAAATTTAAAGCTTAACTTGCAAGTGATCAAAAAATACCCATGCAGGAAGTTATCAACTCGTTACAGTCTTTTTTCTCTGACTCTGTTGATGCTTTCCTAGAGTGCGATCGACAGCAAAAGTACATATCGATTAATCCTGTAGCTGCTGCTTGGATGGGATTGGATCCGGCTGAAGCAGTCAACAAAACGAATCGGGAATTGTTGAAATTATATCCCAATAATACAGCTCTAAAAAATATAATCTCTCAGATTGATTCCTGCCTGCAACAAGTATTTATCACAGGGGAAAAAAAGCTGGCAATTCACGAGGTGACGGCGGCAGATGGCGGGATTAAAATTTACGAAACGGCTTACACGCCAGCGCTGGATGTCGCTAACAATCAGATGCGGGTGTTGGGTGTCGGTAGAGATATAACCAGGCACTACCGCTGGCAGCAGCAGAAAACTCAACAGTTGCGTCGCTCGAATCATTTACTGTGGTTGAATGCAGCTAACAGTCCCCTGGCAATGGTAGGCTGGGATGAGAATTTTCGGATCGTTCAGTGGTCGAAACGTGCTGAAGAAATATTTGGCTGGACTTCCGATGATATGCTGGGCAAGCATTTCGGCGATTTGGATTTGGTTTGCGAGGACGATCGAGAGGCTGTAAGTGCGATCGAACTCGAACTAGCCTCCGGTAACGGCAATACTTCAATCAATCAAAATAAAACCAAATGCGGACAAGTTATTTGGTGTCGTTGGTTCAACTCGATTATTCGCAGCGGCGACACTTTTACAGTGCTTTCTTTGGTGGAAGATATCACGGATCGCAAACGGCTGGAAGCAGAAAAAGCCCAAGCTTCTCGCCTCACAGCAATGGTAGCCGATGTCGGTATTGCCCTCACCAAACACCCTCAAGATATCCTGCTTCCCTGTTGCGAGGCAATGGTACGAAATCTCGATGTCGCCTCTGCTGAAATTTGGACTTTTAACTCTCAATACAATATTTGCGAGTTGCAAGCAACCTCTGGAATCTACAGCCGCACAGACGAGGTTGCTAGATTTATTCAAAATAAGGTTAACTCGATCGCCGAACAGCAAAAACCACTATTTGACTGCCGATTTGAACTGAATCATTTGGGGCTAGAGGAGCAAGAATGCGGGGAAGCCACGCCAGCACACAGTTCGCAATTAGCAATTATCGACAGCAGTCACAATCGGGGAAATTGCCAAATCCCCAAGCAAATTCTTACCTTCGCCGGCTATCCTTTAATTGTCGAAGAAAGGCTAGTGGGAGTCATGGTAATTGTCAGCCACCAGTCGCTGACAGTACCCTTTGAAGAAACTTTAGGATCCGTTGCCGATGTCATCGCTTTAGGCATCGAACGCAAGCGTGCAGAAGCTGAATTAAAATCAGCTAGAGGGTTCCTCAATTCCGTAGTAGAAAATCTGCCGTTGGGAGTTTTTGCTAAAGATGCTTCTTCGCTAAAATTCGTGCTGTGGAATAAGGCGGGGGAAACGATCGCAGGTGTGACATCTCAAGAGGCGATCGGCAAAAATGACTACGATATTTACCCGAAAGAGCAAGCTGACGTTTTTACCGCTCAAGACAGGGAAATATTGACCAGCCATCACAACCAATCTCTGGTTAAAGAAATAGCCGAAGAGCCGATCCAAACTCGCCACAAAGGTATGAGAATACTGCACACCCGCAAAGTGCCAATTCTCGACGCTCAGGGCGAGCCTCAGTACGTTTTGGGGATTACAGAAGATATCACCGAACGCAGGCAGGTAGACGAAAGCGTGCGCCTCTACGACCAAATTGTCGAGAATATGCAAATTGGTTTGTACGTCTACCATTTGGAAAATATAGACGATGATAGCACCTTGAGGGCGATCGCCTCGAATCCCGCTGCTACGCGGTTTACCGGGCTAGAAATGGCCGACGTTTTGGGCATGACAATCGACGAGATTTTTCCGCATTTGCGATCGAAAAACATTCCCCAAGCATTTGCTGAAGTAATTCGCAACCAAAAAGCTGTAGAAGTTGAAGATATTGACAGCGACGAATCGGGAAAAATAACTCGTGCTTTTTCTATTAAAGCTTTTCCGTTACCTAACAACTCCGTAGGCGTGGCATTTGAAAACATTACAGATCGCAAGTGCCTGGAAGTAGAACTGCAAGTAGCATTGGCACAAACCGAACGTTCGGAACAACTTCTGCGGACGGTAATCGACAAAACCAGTGACTGGATTTTTGCCAAGAATAAACAATTTCGCTACATTTTGGCCAACAACAGTTTAGCCGAAGCGATCGGTAAAACAGTCGAAGAAATAATTGGCAAATCAGATTTAGAATTAGGATTCTCAGAAGAGCTAGTATTTGGAAATTCCGCACAAAATATCCGAGGATTTCGCACAGACGACTCTGCTGTACTGGCAGGCGAAATCATCCACAATCCCTGCGATGCCGCAACAGTTGCTGATGGTTCAATACATATTTTAGATACCAAAAAAGTCCCTCTGCGCGATACTGAAGGTAATATATTTGCAGTGCTAGGTTTTACTAACGATATTACAAAACGCCATGAATCGGAAGCAGCTTTGCGTAGGAGTGAAGCCAGATTTAGGTCTTTGGTTGCTAATATTCCCGGGGTGGTTTATCGCTGGCAGTGCGATTTTTCAACAAGTTTTATTAGCGAGGCAATTTACTTAATAGCGGGCTACCCGGCTGGGGATTTTATTTCGCGTTTGGACAGCAAAGGCAGAACTTTTGCTAGCATTATTTACCCCGAAGATTTGGCAAAAGTAGAAGCAACTATTCGGCAAGGAATAGAAAATAAACAGTCTTATAATTTAGAATACCGCTTGCTAGCAGCAGACAGCACCGTTAAATGGGTGTGGGATAAAGGTTCTCCAGTGTTCGACGCCGATGGGAGCGTTTCCTGTTTGGATGGGGTAATTTTGGATATTAGCGATCGCTACTACGCCCAAGAAGCATTGCGCCAAAAAACTTCTGAGTTGGAATCTGTTTTTCTAGCATTGCCGGATCTGTATTTCCGCCTCAATGCTGACGGCATTATTTTGGATTATTTGTCAGGAAATTCAGGGGATTTGTACCTGAATTCCGACTCTTTTCTTGGCAAACAAGTGACCGATATATTGCCAACAACCGCCGCTAGCCAGCTAGAACAGGCTCTACTGGAAGTTGCCAAAAATAGAACTCCAGTTAGTCTAGAGTATTCCCTATCCATGCCGTCTGGGGAAGAAACCTATGAAGCGAGATTGCTACCTTTTAACTCGAATCAGGCAATAGTTATCGCCCGCAATATTACCAAGCGCAAACAAGCCGAATCAGAATTAAAAGATAAAAATCGCGAACTAGAGCAAACCTTGGAACAATTAGGCCGGACTCAAGCTCAATTAATTCAAGCAGAAAAGATGTCGAGTTTGGGACAGCTAGTAGCCGGAATTGCTCACGAAATCAATAATCCTGTTAGTTTTATTTACGGCAATATTATTCACGCTAACGAGTATGCAAAAAATTTGCTGCAACTGTGTAGTTTGTATCAAAAAAATTACCCGCAACCAGTGACGGAAATCGCGAATTTTGCTCAAGAAATAGAAGTAGAATTTATGCAAGAGGATTTCCCGAACCTGCTGAATTCAATTGAAAATGGAGCCGATCGCATTCGCGAAATTGTTCTGTCTTTGCGAAATTTTTCCCGGCTGGAAGAATCTGATATTAAGCGTGTTGATATTCACGAAGGAATTGACAGCGCGCTGTTAATTTTGCAACACAAAATCAAAGAAAATGGTAAAAATCGCCAGATTGAAATAGTCAAAGAATATGGAATACTGCCACCGATACAGTGCTATGTCGGACAGTTAAATCAAGTGTTTATGAATATACTAAGTAATGCAATTGATGCTTTGGCAAATGTTAGAAATAGAAAATTGGAATTCGCGAGTGCAACGGATGGGGAACGGCAAAATTTTCCTACTTTACCTTTGGCTTGTGACGCATTTCCTTTGATTCGGATTCGCACGGAGGTGTTGGATAACAATCGAGTGGCGATCGCAATTTCGGATAACGGGTCGGGAATGGCAGAGTCTGTTAAATCTCGGATATTTGACCCGTTTTTTACTACCAAACCAGTCGGTAAAGGTACTGGTTTGGGGCTGTCTATCTCCTATCAGATTGTGGTGGAAAGACACAGGGGCAAGCTGGACTGTATTTCCGCGCCCGGTGGTGGCACTGAATTTGCGATCGAGATTCCTATTAAGCAAAGGTAATTGGTAATTGGTAATTGGTAATTAATTGGTAATTGGTAATTGGTAATTGGTAATTGGTAATTGGTAATTGGTAATTGGTAATTGGTAATTGGTAATTGGTAATTGGTAATTGGTAATTGGGGGTGCATCTGGCGCAAGGCGAATATATCCGTAGGGGCGAAGCATGACCGCAATCAATATGAGATGATAACTAATAACTTATATGCGGTCATGCTTCGCCCTCTTCCTCTTCCAAAACCAGATGCACCCGTGATTGGTGATTGGTGATTGGTGATTGGTGATTGGTTATTTAATATAGCGGAGGCAAAACAACAGATTTATTATAAAACATTTATTTGGCTGCGATAATTATACAAAAAAAACTGGTTTTCGATACCTCCCTAATAAGTCACATTCAAACTTATTCATGCCAGATTTAATTGGTAATTATCCAAAAAAAATGATAACCTAATTAAAGATACTAAAAGTAAGGAATATCAACATGGTATACAAAAGCATACATACTTCTAGTGCCGTCACCAAACCAATTAAAGATGATGATGATTCCTACGTTGACTATTTTTATGACGATCCGGGAGCGCTACCGGGAACTCTCGATTTAGAACCCGATGCGCCACCTCCTGAGATTGTATTAATTGACTATTGCGAGACAGGAGCTACCCGAGTCCAATTGGCAAATCCTAGAGAAGCTGCTGCCTATTTAGATACAGAATCTGTTTCTTGGGTGGATATGTTGGGATTGGGAAACAAAGAAACCTGGAGACAAATGGGCGAAGTATTTAATTTGCACGTTATGGCTCAGGAAGATGTAGTTAATGTTCCTCAACGACCGAAAGTTGTAGACTATGAAGAACACCTTTTAATCATTGCTTGGATGGTGATGATTAAACCAAATTCAGATAATTTTCATAAAGAACAAGTAAGTTTTATTTTGGGCAAGCATTACCTACTAACTGTTCAAGAAGAACCGGATTATGATTGTTTTGACCCGGTGCGAGTTCGCATTCGCAAAGGACAAGGAACTATTCGCAAGCACAAAGCAGATTATCTGGCTTATACTCTCCTAGATTCGATTATAGATGGATTTTTTCCTGTATTAGAAGTTTACGGAGAGCGGATTGAAGAGTTAGAGGATGAAGTGGTGGTGCGCCCAACGCGAAAAACTCTTGAAAAAATTTATAAAATCCGGCGAGAATTGCTGACGCTGCGCCGCGCCATTTGGCCGCAGCGGGATGCAATTAATGTTTTGATTCGCGATAGCAGCGATTTGATTAGTCCTGAGGTGCGAATTTATCTGCGCGATTGTTACGATCACACGGTGCAGGTGATGGATATGGTGGAAACTTATCGGGAGTTGTCTTCGGGTTTGATGGACGTTTACTTGTCTTCAGTGGGGAATAAAATGAATGAAATCATGAAATTGCTGACGGTGATTTCGAGTATCTTTATTCCTCTTACTTTTGTGGCGGGAGTATACGGGATGAATTTCAATACAGAGAAATCACCGTTGAATATGCCGGAACTGAATTGGTATTTTGGCTATCCACTTTGTTGGGGGCTGATGCTAGCGATCGCCTCTACTTTAGTTTACTTCTTTTGGCGGCGCGGATGGTTTGAGAATTTTTCTACTCTTAAGGATGACTGAACCCAGGAATTCGATAGAATGCGATCGCCACCCAGGACATTTTTCGGGAGAGGGTGTTGATATGTTTGTTAGCTCTGATTTATTTTAATGGGAGATGCTTCGGTTCAGGTACAATAAATCTGGGGAAAAAGTAGGCGCAGGCGGTTGCGGATTAGCGAAAGCTAGTCTGAGGAAAGTCCGGGCTCCCGAAAAACCAAACTTGCTGGGTAACGCCCAGTGCGAGCGATCGTGAGGATAGTGCCACAGAAAGATACCGCCCCCCATTTAGAGATTGCAGATTGGAGATTGGAGATTGCATCAAAAATCGATCGTCAAAAATCGCAAAGTGTTAGGGGTAAGGGTGCAAAGGTGCGGTAAGAGCGCACCAGCAGCATCGAGAGGTGCTGGCTAGGTAAACCCCGGTTGGGAGCAAGGTCGGAGGGACTATGGTTGGTTTTTTACCGGTTCCGTTCTTTGGTACCGCTTGAGGCGTCTGGTAACAGGCGTCCCAGATAGATAACTGCCCTCGAAAACTGCTTGCAGTTGAGAGAACAGAACCCGGCTTATGTCCGACTTTTTCCCCTCCAATTTTTCGGTAAGGTTCGCCCATCAGCACCCGCACAAATATTTGGGTAACGGAACATTTGGTTTTGTAATGACAAGCTTTTTTCTTAAAATGAATTTGATATTCTTTTCAACAATTCATGCTACTTTATACAAGCTCTAAACCTGGATAGTCATCAGCAAAGGAAATTCGCAATTATAATAAAATCCTAAATGCCCAATCCCCAATCCCCAATCCCCAATCCCCAATCCTAAATCCCCAATCCTAGGGTGCATCTGGTTTTTCAAGAGGGCGAAGCATGACCGCATATAAATTATTAGTTATAATCTCATATTTACGGAGGTCATGCTTCGCCCCTACAAACATATTTGCAAAACCCAGATGCACCCCAATCCCCAATCCCCAATCCCCAATCCTAAATCCTAAATCTAAAATCTAAAATCTAAAATCTAAAATCTAAAATCTAAAATCGTATGATTTATCCAGGTCGCCAAAAGCAACTTGAAATATTAATTGAAAAATTGGGGCTACCGAAGGATGCTTCGATCAAATGGCATCTTGTAGATTTAGCTTTGACTCATGCTAGTGCGTCTGCTAAGGCAAATTACGAGCAATTAGAGTTTGTCGGCGATGCTGTGGTGCGGCTGGCGGCTTCGGAATTGTTGTTTGAAATTTATCCTGACTGTGCGGTGGGGGAATTTGCTGCTATTCGATCGATCTTGGTGAGCGATCGCATCCTTGCTAAAATCGCTGACAGTTACGGGTTCGATCGCTATTTAATCGTTTCCAGCAGCGCCGCCTCGGACAAAACAGGCGCAGTGCCCAGGCTGGCAGATTCTTTGGAAGCCTTGCTAGCCGCCCTTTATTTGAGTGCCCAGACGTTAGAATTAGTTCGCCCTTGGCTCGATCCTCACTTTCAGCGCCTAGCGGCGGAAATTCGCAGCGATCCCGCCCGCCAAAACTACAAAGCTGCCCTCCAGGAGTTGACTCAAGGCAAATATAAAACTTTGCCCAAATATAGCGTGCGAGAAACCGGGACAGTTCAGGGCGGCGAGGATCGTTTTACCGCCGAGGTTCACATTCAGGGAGAGTTGGTAGCAGAGGGAAAAGGTCGATCGATCAAAGCGGCCGAACAAGCAGCGGCTCAGGCAGCTTTCAATAAATTAGTCAGTAGTGAGTTGACAGTTGACAGTTGACAGTTGACAGTTGTAATTGGGGATTGGGGATTGGTAATTGGTAATTGGTAATTGGTAATTGGTAATTGGTAATTGGTAATTGGTAATTGGTAATTGGTAATTGGGGATTGGGTGCAGCGGCTTGTGCAAGCAAATATGTTTGTAGGGGCGATCGCATGACCTCCGTCAATATGAGATTATAACTAATAAATTATATGCGGTCATGCTTCACCCTCTTCAAAAACCAGATGCACCCTTGGGGATTGGGGATTGGAATTGGCATTTTTTAGGATTCAAAGAGATCCAATTATTACCAATAATGCTATAATGGGTGTGCGATTCTTGAAATTATCATCAATGAAAATCGGAATAGCTGTATTGGGTGCCGGACGCTGGGGAGTTAACCTAATTCGCAACTTTCTCGAACATCCCAACAGCGAAGTTTTAGCGGTGGTAGACCCGAATCGAGATTCATTGGTGGCTGTCCAAAAACAGTTTCATCTGCATCCCTCGGTGATTCTAGCTACCGATTGGTCACAAATAGAAGCATTGCCGGGACTAGATGCTGTGGCGATCGCCACTCCAGCCTCCACACACTACACCCTCGCAACCGCCACGCTGCAACAAGGCTACCACGTCTTAGTAGAAAAACCCCTCGCCCTCAACCTCAGTGAAGCAATAGAACTCTGTAAATTAGCCCAAAAACAGCAGCGACAACTCTTCGTCGATCACACTTATCTGTTTCATCCCGCAGTCGATCGCGGCCAAACGATTATTCAGCAGCATCAACTCGGAACCTTGCGCTACGGTTACGCCCAGCGCACCCATTTTGAACCCGTGCGGCATGATGTTGATGCCCTTTGGGATTTGGCCGTTCACGATATCGCTATTTTCAATACTTGGCTGGAACAAACCCCTATTCAAGTCAGGGCGACTGGTACTGTATTTCCGAAGTCAGAAGTCAAAAGTCAGGGGGAAGAAGCAATAAATCAAGCAGAAGGATTAGCAGATTTAGTTTGGGTAACGCTGACTTATCCCGACGGATTTCAAGCATTCATTCACCTGTGCTGGCTAAATCCTGACAAACAGCGGCGGTTAACAGTTGTTGGCAGTTTGGGAACTTTGATTTTTGATGAAATGTCGCCGGAAACTCCTCTAATTTTGCAGCGTGGTGGTTCAAATCGGGGGGGCGATGAGGATAATTTTGGCGAAAGTGCGATCGCACTTTCGCCACCCACAAGTCTCAGGTACCGGGAAGTCTTAAATTTAGAACCAGCAGAGCCACTGCGGCGAGCGTGCGATCGTTTCCTCAACTGCGTGCAAACAAATACCCCTTGTCCTAGCTCTTCCGGTGCGGCTTCCGTCGAATTAAT
Organism: Microcoleus sp. PH2017_08_TRC_O_A; assembly: GCF_020738665.1. NCBI lineage: Bacteria > Bacillati > Cyanobacteriota > Cyanophyceae > Oscillatoriales > Microcoleaceae > Microcoleus > Microcoleus sp. PH2017_08_TRC_O_A. The sequence continues at coordinate 8,653 of NZ_JAEQCE010000006.1, read as the reverse complement.
CCGCATTCTGGGCACTTTGAGCAAATCCCTCGAACTTGGCGGACAACCCCTGATACCATTTTAGATTAAGAAAATCCGATCGTGTCCGTTGGAACGATCGCCCTAAAATTGGTTTCTAGTGAGTAATACCCATTTGAAGAATTAATGCAACAATATTCGTAGGGTGTGTCGCCATTCATAGTACCGAAAAAAAACAGAAAATTGAGCGAGCGACGCACCAGCCACAATATTTGAGTAAACCAACTTAACTAAGAGTATTGTAGCAAGGTTTTTTTATTGGTATAACTTATTCCTCATAAAAATCTCATAACTAACATCCTCACTGCGAACCTTTGATTAAGGATAATTAACCAGACATATAGCCTTTCGATCTCCCATATGAGGTACGACTGGGAATAGGGCATAGGGCATGGGGCATGGGGCAAACAGGTCATGGGGCATAGGGCATAGATGGGTAATAGGGCATAGGGCATTGGGCATAGGATAATGGGTAATAGGGCATAGGGCATAGGATAATGGGCATAGGATAATGGGTAATAGTTAGTGGTTACTTGTTAGTCATTTTTCTAATAACCAATTCCCTGCGCGGGCCTTCTTCCCAATTCCCAATGCCCCATGACCTGTTTGGCCCATGCCCTATGCCCCATGCCCTATGCCCCATGCCCAATTCCCAATTCCCAATTCCCAATTCCCAATCTATTGGAGAACTGCTATATCAGTCATAACTTTTGAAATTTCCCTTTTCCTTTACCAAGTCCGGGCTGTGAAAATAAAAACTTGACTGCTGATTGACAGGCAAAGAAATCATCACCGCAGTACCTTGATCCACACCCGCGCTGTGCAGGGTAATGCTTCCGATCATAGATTCCATGATCCTTCGGGAGATAGCCAAGCCCAAACCGTTACCGCCAAACTTGCGAGTTGTAGAACCATCCGCCATCACAAAAGGTTGAAACAATTTCTGCTGCTGCTCGGGATCTATACCAACTCCGGTATCTTTAATTGTCACCACAACCCAATCGCTTTGGGTGTTGTTGCCGATCCTCTCCGAGGGCTGCGCTAACGCATTTTCCGGCACACTCCCGTTAAAACTACCAGAATTAGTCCTGGCTTCTAACCGCACAGATATACTAATGCTGCCCGACTCTGTAAACTTAACGGCATTGCTCAACACGTTTAAAAATACCTGTTTTAGCTTCTCCGGATCCGCATGAACAATAATCGGATCGTGAGCAGGTGGCAAGTTTAATTTTAAACCTTTTTCCTCAATTTGAGCCGCTTGCAAATCAATCGCGTCTTCAAGTACCTGAGTAATATCAACTACTTCTAACATCAGGGAGAAAGTGCCGGATTCTATTTTAGCAATGTCCAAAATATCATTAATAATATTGAGCAATTGCATTGAAGAGTCATGGGCGCGCTGCAAGAACTCCATCTCTTCATCTCGGTCATCGCAGTAGCCGTCACGCACAATTTGAATAAAACCAATAATTCCGTTGAGTGGCGTTCTCAATTCGTGAGAAATATTTCCCAAAAATTCATTTTTTAACTGATTGGCAACTTGCGCTTCCTTGGTTGCGATTTCCAATTCTCCTGCCCAGGTTCTGAGGCGCTGCACCATGCTGTTGAGAGCTTCTGATAGTTGATTAAATTCTCTAATTTGAAAATTTTCCGGCACTGCTAGGGGCGCTTCTGCTGTATCCACTGTCTGCGCGTAGTCTCTCAGTTTTTCCAAAGGACGCGCTAAGTCGCGAGACAGATATAAAGTCGCGATGATACTAGCAGCAACCAAACCCACAATTAAATTAAATAAAACTTGCTGAATTTCTTCCAAACCTGACAGAGCATAATCTAAACGAGAGACAGCTAAAATAATCCACTTGCTGTTCTCCTTTCTAGTTGAAGGACTCGGGATAGCAGCGTATCCTGCTAGCAACTCTACGCCATTTCTTTCAAAGGAAAATAGGTGGAGAAAAGCCTGTCCGCCAGCCATCGCCCTTCTGAGAATACTTTTTAGTCGATCGGCATCTGCCTCAGCATCGATATTGCGGCCCACGCGGTTGATATTCGGATGCGCCAAAATCGTCCCATCTTGGTCGATCGCCACCGTATAGCCAGCTAGAGAACCCTTCGGAGCACTGGTTTGCACCGGCAGGGCCGACTGCAAACTCAAAGCATAACTCAACTGCCGGGTGTTGCCCCGACGAGTGTAAACTGGAGCGCTCAGCACCAAACTAACTTGGCTGTCGCGAGCTTCTTTACTCGCATCTGGAAAATCCTCACCACCCGAAGCCACCTTCTTGCTGCTGGCTTTTCCCTGTCGCTGGAGAGGCCACGACAGACTGATGTAAACGCTCTTGTCATCCAGCAGAGTTTGCTGCTGCTGCACAGGCGGCCAAAACTTGGCAGGTAGCGACTGAATCGGCTGCTGCCCGCAAGTGCTAGCTATCACTTGATTTGTCTGTACATTAGTCAATTGCAAGCAATCAACCTGGGCTGGCAACCGCTGCCCTAATTGCGCGATAAACTTTTGATAATCCTTCGGCTCTACAGACTGCAACATTGAGTTTTCCGAAGCGCCGATCAGATTGGACTTCAGCGATTTCGACCACTGTTCAATAGTTTCTGCTTTTCTGACTGCACTTTCTGTCAAGTTTAGACGAGCAGTTTCCAGAAGCGTCGAGCGTGCCTTGCGATAGGTAACATACTCCCCCACCAGTAGAACAGGTACGCTGAGCAACAAAATCCGCGACAGTAAAATACGGCGAAAGGAGGATTGACCTAACTTAACCATAGGACATATCAAAATTAAGGTGCAACACCAACAGCGACCATAGTGCAATCAACCAGACGGAAAGCGCGAATCGGTCTAGGGTGCCCTGCTGACCAGACAACACAGCTTCAAAACAACATTTAAACACAATTATAGAAGCCACTGTAGTAATCTCGATTCTAAGTGTGCAACACAAAACTTACTCAAATCAAGCATTTGGCTTAAATTGACGTTTGCTTCCTGCTTCAACCAAGGATGACGGCATCTTGTTGTTCGCAGGCCTTAATTGGGCGCTTGCCTCAGGTACAATGCTCTGGCGGGCATTTTCCAGAATTATTGCTGCATTTAGATTGCAATTGAGGGAAACACCACATCGATCGCAGCTATATACAGGTTCCTTGAGAGGCATTTGCTGAATATTGCCACAGCAAGAACAGGTTTTAGACGAAGGAGACCACCTGTCAACCAGTTCTACCTTGGTTCCCCAAAATGCCACTTTGTAGGTCAAAATTCTGCGGAATTCATCAATACCTAAGCTCTCCAGGTCGATCGCTAATTTTTGATTAGCGATCGTGCCAGAGATATTGAGGTCTTCAATCCGAATCTGGTAGTATTTTCGGCTGATAATATCAGTTGTTATTTTTTTTTGCCCCAAAATTCGTCTGAGGTTAGCAATATCTGCGGGTTTTATTGGTAATTTTTGGTAGTATTTCCAGCCATTGTTAGATGCTCTAATTGTTTGAGTACGGTTCCCTGATTTCTGGTTGCGGTTGTACCACCGATTCTTGATCGACTTGATTTTTGATATTTTCAGGATTTGTGGTGCGATCGTGAATAAGCCATCTGACAACGTGGCAAAGCATTTGACACCTAAGTCAACACCAACAGTCTGAACTTGATGCACTCTGTGTAAATTTTTGTCATCAACAGGCAGATTCCAGGAGACCAACCCTTTGTCTGCTGCCCTAGAGATAGTGAATGTTTTGCTATAACTCACAAATGCTATTGGTTGCTTGAGTCTGAATTTTTCCAAACCAGGGATTGTGCTTTGCTTCCTCTTGAGTCGGACTTGGCGATTAGTAAATGGCATCATTGCTTCACCCTTTGCAGGATATACTCCTGATTTGTTTTTGCTGGTGAAACTATCACCTTTCTTTTTAAATTTGAATCGAGTCAAGCCTGATTTACCTAGTCGCCACCCTTGGATAGCTTTACCTAAATTATTCAGTGCTGATGGATAGATAGCTAATGGATAGCCTTTTATCCAAGCATACTCAGGCTTGATTTTTACCTGATTGGTAAAGACTTTCTGAATATCAGCTAATTGTTGAGAATCACTGGCTTTGATTTCTTCAAATTGCCATGACTGGGTTAGTATGGATAATCGCAAGTTATAAACAAGCCTCGCCAAACTTGCACAGCCATCTAGCAAAGAGCGTTCTTTATTATTCAGTTTTAGCTCTTGTTTCAGACTGTACATTGTTTTACCCTATTTGCAGGTATATCTGCAAATATATCAACAGCTAATAGAAAATGTCAATGACTTTCAAAAGGCACAATAGATTAGGTTTCCTCCCACACAATGAAGAACCATTTGATAAAATTCCACTACAAGCCAATGTAAAAGTAGGTGTGAGATCGAAAATAAAGGCGAGAGGGGATTGGCACAACCGTCTGAGACAAAAATTGGATGAATGGCTGCAATAATGGGAGCGAGATACGGAGATTTGAGGGATTTAGGCAGAAATTTTGCACGTCTGGTGACCAGTCTTTACTTAAAGATGCTCAGCAATTTGTTGGGCAAATGGCTGTGATTTGAATCACACTTCCATTTTCAATTCTCGGCTCGATTTGCAGCCGATCGCCCAGGGGTAAAATCTTTCAGGCTGACAGACGGCAGTGGGTTGAAGGTAGAATGGCATAGATGCACGGTTGCGACCGAAGGTAAGAGGCAAAAACTTGTGTCTCGGGCTAGCGATCGAGAGAGACTTCTGGCTCGATCGCACTTTGGGTCGCGAATGCCTTCGAGGGATACCCCATCAAATGGGCGATGCGAGATTTTGCACCCTGGGAAAGATTTTTTGTGACATAGGATTGATGCGGTAACAATAATTTACCTGTCAAACAATGAGACGATCGAGTCGCCGATCGACTCTCACAACCGTAATTCTGACGAACATTAGCCCAAACAGTGCATCCACGCCACGTCAATTTGCGACCTCGACAATAGTCTCATAGAGCGATGAAAAAAAACTCCACCAATTATACGTATTATTACACAAACAACCGTCCCAGATATCATCACGCTTATTTGGTATCTCCCCTTCTAGAAATGCTGGCGACACTTCAGGATGCCAGCCCGACAAAACTCCGAGTTTTGGATCTCGGCTGTGGCAATGGCAGCCTCAGTCACGTCATCGCAGAGTACGGCTGCGAAGTTGTCGGCGTTGACACTTCTGCACCCGGAATTGCCATCTCCCGTCAAAGTTTCCCAGAGTGTCAGTTTATCCAAGCAGATATTTATGAACTCCCCGATACCGATATGCTGAACTCATTTGATGTTGTCTTAGCCATTGAAGTAATCGAACACTTACTTTATCCGAAAGAACTGGCTAAAAATGCCAAATTATGTCTAAAGCCGGGAGGGATGCTAATTATTTCCACACCCTATCACGGCTATTTAAAAAACCTGATATTAGCTATTTCCGGCAAGTTAGAAAAACATTTTACCGTGCTTTGGGACAACGGACACATTAAATTCTTTTCAGTAAAGACCCTGACTAAATTATTGACTACAGAAGGATATACCGACATTAATTTTAAATTTGCTGGTCGGTGTCCCTATCTTTGGAAATCAATGCTATGTTCTAGTAAATTCAAAGAAAAATCTGAAAATTTATAAACTTTTATTGTTTTTAGTGGCGCTCAGTCAGCCGAATTAATTTCCTTAATTGACAATCAGCCATCAGTCCAAGTAAAAGATAAATTTCAGATTCAAAAATAAAATGACTGTTGGCGTTTGGCGCTCGAAAGGCTATGGCGGTTCTCGAAAAAGTAAAGTATGCCCACGGAAGCCACTCCAGGCCTATGCCTTATGTACCTCATCTTTTTGAGAAAGGCTATATTGTCGGGTCGGGGGTGCAAGTTCGATCGGGCTCGATCGGGCGAAAATGCCTGAAAAGACCAATGACCCATGACCCATGACCCATGACCCATGACCCATTAATCGCCTTTGCAATTCTTATTTTTTCCCTGACTTTTCCCTCAACATTCCACAGCGTTTCCACAGGCAAGTCTGAGGTTTTCCACAGATTTCAAAAAGTTTTCCACAGAAATTAACGGTACGGTCGGATCTTGCTGCGGAATTGGGGATTTCGTTAACCTCTTGCCAAATCCCTGATATAAACCTCTCATATGTAAACTTATGTAACAAAAAAGCCTCAAAAGGCTTATTTTTGCGTAAATCTTTTTTTTACATAAAGGAGTTTGTAATATTTTGCAACATTGACAAACCCACCTATTGATACGCACAATGATGCGACCGACCTAAAAAAAGCGCTCTGATTTCGGCTGTGCCTGTACCTGTATCCGGCCGAAAAGGGGGTTCTATTTTCAATTTATTAGCGAGACTAAAAAATGATGAACCCAACAGTCAGTATTTTTGCCGAAATTCCCGAAACGCTGCACGATTCTCTCAAAATTTACCTGGAAACTCATCCCGAATGGGATCTCGATCGAGTATTCTCCGCCTCCCTGTCGCTGTTTTTGTTGCAGAATGCCGATAGCGGTACGCCGGAAGCTTCCCGCAGCTACCGCCAAGCTGCCAGGGTTTATCTGGAAACTCTGTTTCAATCGCCTCAAGACTTGCACAGCAATAATGTAAGTCCTTTTTAGTTAAAGAGAGGGAGAGGGGGAGAGGGGGAGAGGGGAAGATTAATCGACAATTTTTGAGAAAAATGCTTTAGAAATACGGGAGAATTTACCGATTTTCAATTCCCGATTCCCAATTCCCAATTCCCGATTCCCGATTCCCAATTCCCGATTCCCGATTCCCGATTCCCGATTCCCGATTCCCAATTCCCAATTCCCGATTCTCAATTCCCAATTCCCAATTCGTTAATCTGCAAGCGGTTTTGCGGTATGCCCAGCAAAGAGCGAAAGCCGTGCAAACCCATGTAACATAAAGATTGCGATATTTTTATATATGTAACATGGAAGTTTTAGATACCTTGATTGTGGGTGCGGGGATTAGCGGTTTGAGTTTGGCGCACGCACTTCAAAAAGAAGCAACGAGTGCATCGCCACGGGCGATTTTGGTGGCTGAGAGTCAGGGACGTGTGGGCGGGAATATCACGACTGCGACAGGGGAGGGGTTTCTCTGGGAGGAGGGCCCGAATAGTTTTTCGCCGACGCCGGAGTTGCTGAAGTTGGCTGTGGATGTCGGTTTGAAGCAGGAGTTGATTTTTGCCGATCGCAAATTGCCTCGTTATGTTTATTGGGAAAAGAAGCTGCAACCGGTGCCGATGACTCCTGGGGCGATGATTCAGTCTCAGTTGCTGAGTTTTCCGGGGAAACTGCGGGCGCTGTTCGGGGCTTTGGGGTTTGTGGGGCCGGCAATGGGTTCTCAACTTTCGCAGCAGGGTGATGAGGAAACTGTTTCTCAATTTTTCCGCCGTCATCTGGGAAAGGAAGTGATGCAGCGCTTGGTGGAACCTTTTGTGTCTGGGGTTTATGCGGGGGATCCCCAACAACTTAGCGCGGCGGCTGCTTTTGGCCGGGTAACAAAGATGGCTGATGCGGGTGGCGGGCTGGTGGCGGGGGCGCTGCTTTCTGCTAGGAAAAGACCCCCCCAACCCCCCCTTACCAAGGGGGGGCTAAAGACTGTTGCAGACCCGAATATTCCGAAGACTAAGCCGGGGGAGTTGGGTTCGTTTAAAGGGGGGTTGCAGGCTCTGCCAGAGGCGATCGCTGCGAACTTGGGCGATCGACTGAAACTCAACTGGCACCTGACTCGACTCGATCGCACGGAACGCGACACTTACATAGCTGTATTTTCTACGCCCGACGGACAGCAGGAAGTTGAGGCCCGAACCGTAGTTTTGACAACACCGGCCTATGTTACAGCCGAGTTGTTGGAGCCTCTGCAACCGTCCGTTAGCAGCGCTTTACAAGCTTTTACTTATCCTACGGTTGCCTCCGTTGTATTGGCATATCCGATGTCGGATCTCAAGGGTAAATTAGTGGGATTTGGAAATTTAATTCCGAGGGGGCAGGGAATTCGCACTCTGGGGACGATTTGGACATCGAGTTTATTTGCCGATCGCGCGCCTGCGGGCTGGCAAACTCTCACCAGTTATATCGGCGGGGCTACTGATTCGGGAATTGGCAATCTTGACGCCGAACAAATTGTTGGGGAGGTGCACCGAGATTTGTCTCAGATTTTGCTGAAGCCGGAGGCGGCGCAGCCGAAAGTGTTGACTGTGAAAATTTGGAAGCGGGCGATTCCTCAGTACAATTTGGGTCATTTCGATCGCCTGCAACAGATCGATCGGGGCTTAAAATCTTTGCCGGGGCTGTATTTGTGCACCAACTACTTTGGCGGTGTGGCTTTGGGAGATTGCGTGCGGAGAGGTTTTGAGCGGGCTCAAGAAGTGGACGAGTATTTGAACGGATAGTATCGATAGTTTTGAGTTGCTCCGGGTGAGCCACAAGCACTCGATCTAGCGCGTGGGAAGGGTTGGCTTACAAATATCTGGATGTCAATCGAAGATATTGGTTAACCAACCGCTCGTAAAAACCTGGACAAAGCTACCCAAAAGTAGTCAATGTTAGACATCTACGTTAGTAATTTTAGTCCACAGTCCTAAAACTACAGGAATA